>JBKJRE010000531.1:0-4522 GCA_046594775.1 Rhizobiaceae bacterium
GCCATCCGCGCCAATGCGGGGCTGATTGCCGCCAAGATTACGGTGGCGCCAACTGCAGACGAGTCCGACGACTAGACAGCAGAATTCATGAATTCCTGCCGCTTGAGTTGAGGGCGGCAGGTTATGTTGGTGTGTCCCCCACACCGCAGGCGAAGCGCCCTCCGTGCCCCCGGAGGGCGCTGTTCTGCTTTGCGAGGAACTAACCATCGCCTTGCGGAAATTCTGGACAGGACGGGGCATCGCATCATAAAGAGCATCCCATCGTGACTTTCGCCAAACCCCTGGATATTCAATGACCGGCCTTGCCCAGATACGCTCGACATTTCTTGATTTCTTCAAGACCCGCGGCCATGAAATTGTGGCGTCCTCATCGCTTGTGCCGCGCAATGATCCCACCCTGATGTTCGCCAATTCGGGCATGGTGCAGTTCAAGAACGTGTTCACCGGGGCCGAGCGCCGTCCTTACAGCCGGGCCACCTCGGCGCAGAAATGCGTGCGCGCCGGCGGCAAGCATAACGACCTCGACAATGTCGGCTATACGGCGCGCCATCACACGTTTTTCGAGATGCTCGGCAATTTTTCCTTCGGCGACTATTTTAAGGAAAACGCCATCGAACTTGCCTGGAATCTCTTGACCAGGGAGTTCGGGCTGGCTGCCGACAGGCTGCTGGTCACCGTCTATCACACCGATGACGACGCGGCCGCTTTGTGGAGGAAGATCGCCGGCTTGCCCGATGACAAGATCATCAGGATCGCGACCACAGACAATTTCTGGGCGATGGGGGACACCGGCCCTTGCGGTCCGTGTTCGGAGATCTTTTACGATCACGGTGAGGAAATCCCGGGTGGTCCCCCCGGCAGCGCCGACGAGGATGGCGATCGGTTCATCGAGATCTGGAACCTGGTCTTCATGCAGTATGAGCAGGTGACGACGGACGAGCGGGTCGATCTGCCACGTCCGTCGATCGACACCGGGATGGGCCTGGAGCGCATTGCCGCGGTGATGCAGGGCGAGCACGACAATTACGACATCGACCTGTTCAAGTCGCTTATCCGTGCGTCGGAGGACGCTACGGGCGTGCGGGCGGAAGGAAAGAACCGGGCAAGCCACCGCGTCGTTGCCGACCATCTGCGCGCCTCCAGCTTCCTGATTGCCGATGGCGTGCTGCCATCCAATGAGGGCCGGGGTTATGTGCTTCGGCGGATCATGCGTCGGGCGATGCGCCATGCGCAGCTGCTTGGCGCGGCCGATCCTTTGATGTGGCGGCTGGTGCCTGCACTGGTGCGCGAAATGGGACAGGCCTATCCGGAACTGGTTCGCGGCGAGAGCCTGATCTCCGAGACGTTGCTGCTTGAGGAAAGGCGCTTCCGCAAGACGCTGGAGCGTGGCCTCGGGCTCTTGGCCGAAGCTGCCGACGGCCTGGAAAGCGGCGACAGTCTCGACGGCGCAACTGCTTTCAAGCTCTACGATACGTTCGGCTTTCCGCTCGACCTCACCCAGGATGCATTGCGTCAGCGCGGTGTGACGGTCGATCTCCATGGCTTCAACCAGGCAATGGAGCGTCAGAAGGCCGAGGCGCGCGCGAACTGGTCGGGCTCGGGCGATGCCGCTACCGAAACAGTCTGGTTTTCTGTCAAGGAACAGGCCGGCGCGACGGAGTTTCTCGGTTATGGGACCGAGCAGGCGGAAGGCATCGTGCAGGCGCTGGTCAAGGATGGCGCCGTCGCCGACATGGCGGCCGAAGGCGATATGGTCGGAATCGTTGTCAACCAGACGCCGTTCTATGGCGAGTCCGGCGGACAGATGGGCGACACGGGTACCATGTCCGCCGACGGCTTTCTGATCGAAGTCACCGACACCCAGAAGAAAGCGGACGGGCTCTTCGTGCATTCCGGTCGGATAGTCCGAGGCACAGTCAGGACTGGCGCCGCCGTGGAACTCAAAGTCGATCATCAGCGCCGGACGCGGCTGCGCGCCAATCATTCGGCGACACACCTGGTGCATGAGGCGTTGCGCGAGGTGCTGGGGTCCCACGTTGCGCAAAAGGGTTCGCTTGTCGCACCCGAACGGTTGCGCTTTGATTTTTCGCATCCCAAGCCGATATCGGCTGAGGAACTGGAACGGGTCGAGGCGATGGCAAATGCCATTGTCGTGCAGAACAGTCCTGTCTCGACGCGGCTGATGACGGTCGATGACGCGATTGCCGAAGGGGCGATGGCCCTGTTCGGCGAGAAGTATGGTGACGAGGTCCGCGTCGTCTCCATGGGCACGGGCATCGAGGGCGAGAGGGCTGGGCAGCCCTATTCGGCTGAGCTTTGCGGCGGCACGCATGTCACTGCGACAGGCGATATCGGCCTCGTACGCCTCGTTCAGGAAGCAGCCGTTGCGGCGGGCGTGCGCCGGATCGAGGCGCTGACCGGCGAAGCGGCCAGAAAGCATCTCGACGAGCAGGACCGCCGGCTGAAATCGGTCGCGGCAGCGTTGAAAGTGGCGCCGGCCGACGTGCAGCATCGCGTCGAGTCCTTGATCGACGAGCGCAAGAAGCTCGAGAGGGAACTGGCGGATGCACGCCGGAAACTAGCGCTTGGCGGCGGTTCAGGAGAGAGCGGAGAGGCCGAACGCGAGATCGTCGCAGGCGTTGGTTTCGTTGGAAAAGCGGTGACGGGTGTCGCGCCGAAGGAGTTGAAGTCGCTTGCGGATGCCGGCAAATCGTCGCTAGGGTCAGGCGTCGTGGTTTTTGTCGGCGGCAGCGACGACGGCAAGGCCAGCGTCGTGGTGGCAGTGACGGAGGACCTGACCCAACGCTTCAGCGCCGTCGATCTTGTACGCGTGGCTTCGGCGGCGCTTGGTGGCCAGGGCGGTGGTGGAAGACCCGATATGGCGCAGGCGGGTGGGCCGGACGCGTCGAAGGCCAACGATGCGATTGCAGCTGTGAAGGCCGCGATCAGCGGCAACTGAAACGAGGGTTTGCATGAACGACGCCGCGCCGGAAAAAGGAAAGCGCAGGCGTCGCGCTGGGCCAGCCCGCCTGGCGAAACGCGTCGTCGTCAGCCGCGCCCGCAAGGAAGCCTATCGGCTGCTTGACCAGGGAACCGACCATCCGGTCGGCATGATCCTCCAGCGGATGATTATCGCGCTCATCCTCGCGAGCGTCGCGGGTGCCGTCCTGGAGACGGTTCCAAGCCTGCATACGCATTTCGGCGGCATCTTCTCGGGGCTCGAATTTCTTGCCATTGCGGCGTTCACGCTGGAATATCTGGTACGTCTATGGGCTGCTGTCGAACACCCGCCCTACCGTGAAATGTCGCCTTGGCGGGCCAGGATGGCCTATCTCGTGTCGGTCGGCGCGCTCATCGATCTCGCGGCCATCGCACCGTTCTATCTTGCGCTGTTCGGCGTGATAGACCTGCCAGCGCTGCTGGTGCTCAGGTTGCTGCGCTTTCTCAAGCTCGCCCGCTATTCGCCTGGCATGCGCTCGTTGGCGGATGCGGTCCAGAGCGAGCGCACGGCTCTGCTCTCCTGCCTGATGTTCCTGATCGGTCTGGCGTTGATAAGCGCATCCTTCATGCAATGGGCCGAGCACGGGGCGCAACCGGAGAAATTCGGCACTGTGCCCGACGCGCTGTACTGGGCGATGGTCACGCTTTCCACCGTCGGCTACGGCGACGTGGTGCCTATCACTCCTTTCGGCAAACTCGTGGCTTCATTGACCGCCGTGTTCGGCATAGCCATGCTGGCGCTGCCGGTCGGCATCCTCGCCACCTCCTTCGCGCAGGTCATCCAGCGCCGCGATTTCGTGGTGACGTGGAGCATGGTCGCACGCGTGCCGTTGTTCAACGAACTTCCGGCCGCCGATATTGCCGACATCATGCGCTACTTGAATTCGCTTTCTGCGGAGGCGGGGGAAGTCATCGTGCGCAAGGGCGATGCAGCCCACAGCATGTATTTCATCGCCTTGGGCGAGGTCTCGGTCGATGTACCCGGCCAGCCGGTGCGGCTCGGCGAAGGCCACTTCTTTGGCGAGATCGCGCTGTTGAAGCGAACGAAACGGTCGGCCACTATTCGTGCTGTGTCCAGGACCAAGCTTCTGGTGCTCGACGGCTCGGACCTACAGAGCCTGATGGAGCGCAAGCCTCATGTGGGCGAAGTCATCGAGCGCGTCGCGCGCGAACGCATGCATGCCGGAGGCGTCCGCAAATCGGGTGACCTGGCCCAGGAAGAGTTGCGGGACGACTGGAGCAAGACTTCCGAGGGGTCATGACGGCGTCCCTCTCGGCGCGCCGGAATGTCCAGGACTTGCGTTGGGGCGGCCTCAGGCGGCCATAGCCTTGGCGAGGTTCTCATCAACCTTGTCGAGGAAACCCGTTGTTGACAGCCATGGCTGGTCGGGACCGATCAAGAGGGAAAGATCCTTGGTCATATAGCCGGATTCGACTGTCTGGATGCAGACCCTCTCCAGCGTGTCGGCGAACTGCTTCAGCTTGCTGTTGCCGTCCAGTTTCGCGCGATGCGCCAGGCCGC
>JBKJRE010000098.1:0-5051 GCA_046594775.1 Rhizobiaceae bacterium
GGCTGCGGTAGCGGTGTTTGGTCATGTTGGATCCGGAGCGTTGTGTGACGGGGCCGATGCATGCTGCCCGGCCCGAAAATTCGCGCGAAAAGCGCATGGGTACCCTGTTTTGTCAAGGTAAAGGGCAGCGTGGCCCAACCGCCGAACTCATTGATGCTGGCAATAGCCGGCGCAATGCCTCAATAAGAACGCTCCGCCAGCGGATTGCTTCGCCTTCATGTCCTCCATCCGCCCCTTGATTCCCCTTCTCATTGCTGCCGGCATCCTGCTCGGCGGCAACGGACTTCAAGGCACGCTGATAGCCTTGCGAGGCGCGCAGGAAGGCTTCGAACCTTCAACCATCGGCTTCATGGGGACTGCCTATTTCGGCGGCTTCCTGCTCGGCTGCGTTTTCGTTACCCGCATCATGAAGGCGGTGGGCCACGTCCGGTCGTTTTCGGCGCTGGCTGCGATCGCCGCATCCGGAACGCTGATGCTGGTGCTTATCATCGATCCGGTGGTTTGGTCGCTCATCCGCTTCGCCACCGGCTTCTGCTTCGCAGGCCTTTTCACCATCATGGAGAGCTGGCTGAACTCAGGCGTCCAGAACCATAATCGGGCGCGCGTGCTTGCGCTCTACAGGATCATCGACATCGGTTCGGTCACCGGAGCGCAGTTCCTGATCCCCGTGTTTGGGGCCGACGGCTTCACCATTTTCGCCATCATGTCGATCATGATAACCCTGTCCCTGGTGCCGGTGTCCCTTGGCGACCGTTCGAACCCGACCGCGCCAGTCGATGTGAAACTGGACCTCGTCCGGGTATGGCGCATCTCGCCGCTGGCCTGCATCGGCTGCATTGCCGTCGGCGTAACAAACAGTTCGTTCAGGACGCTGTCGCCTGTCTATGCGGAGCAGATCGGCATGTCAGTGACGGACGTGGTGACATTCATCAGCGTCGGCATCATTGGCGGCGCGATCATCCAGTATCCGCTTGGCCATCTCTCGGACATCTGGGACCGGCGCAAGGTACTGCTGGCAACGGCAGGCGGGGCGATGATGGCAGCACTGGCGCTGGTGTTCCTCGCGGGCACCGGCACGCTTGCAAATTTCGCCCTGGTCTTCGTTTTCGGGTCATTCGCCATGCCGCTCTTTTCACTGTCTGCCGCGCACGCCAACGACCGCGCAGACAAGAGCGAGTTCGTTCTGGTCAACGCGGCACTCATGCTCTTTTACTCGTTCGGGGCAATCGGCGGGCCGCTCGTCGCATCGTCGTTCATGCAACATTACGGCGCTTCGTCGCTTTTCATGTTCTGCGCGACGATCTATGCCATATTTATCCTTATCATCCTCTACCGCATGCGCGCGCGCGGCGGCGTTCCGGCAAACAGCCGCGGGCGTTTCGTGGCGATGCTGCGGACCTCGACAATCTTTGCCCGGCTGGCGCGCAAAAGCAGCTCCACAGGTCCCAACTCAAACGGCGAGTGAGTAGACCCCATGCTTGACGGATGCATCGCCGACTGAAATGGAAATGTATTCACTTCTGCTGATCGAAGAGTTTTCATGCATGTAATTACTGCCCAGGCTGAGCTCGAAGCCGTGATCTCCGAATTCGAAAAATCCGAGTTTGTGACCGTCGATACCGAGTTTATTCGCGAAACAACCTTCTGGCCGGAACTCTGCCTCATCCAGATCGCATCGCCGGGCGTAACGGCGCTGATCGACCCGCTGTCTTCCGATATCAATCTCAAGCCCTTCTTCGCGCTTATGGCCAACGAGGCAGTCACCAAGGTTTTCCACGCGGCGAGGCAGGATATCGAAATCGTCTTCAATCTTGGAGAACTGATCCCCCACCCGGTATTCGATACTCAGATAGCTGCGATGGTGTGCGGCTTTGGCGACAGCGTGTCTTACGACCAACTGGTGCAACGCGTCACCGGCAAGCAGCTCGACAAGTCGTCACGCTTCACCGACTGGCGCCACCGGCCGCTGTCGGAAAAGCAGCTTGTCTATGCGCTGGCCGACGTGACGCATCTCATCGACGTCTACCAGCATCTGAAAGTGGAGCTGGACCGCGAAAACCGCGCCCACTGGCTGAACGAGGAAATGGACGTCCTGACGTCCCGCGACACTTACGATCCGAAGCCCGAAGACGCCTGGAAGCGGCTCAAGATGCGGCTGCGCAAGCCGCAGGAACTGGCGGTTGTCCAGGCCGTATCGACGTGGCGCGAACTGGAGGCGCGCGAACGCAACGTACCCCGCGGCCGCGTGCTCAAGGACGACGCCATTTACGAGATCGCTCAGCAGCAGCCGCGCGACGTCACGGCATTGGGACGGTTGAGGACCACGCCGAAAGGCTGGGAGCGCTCATCCACCGCCTCAGCGTTGCTGGAGGTGGTGACCAGGGCCCTGGCAATGCCCAAGGACGAAATGCCAAGAGCGCCGAGGCCTCCGCATCAAGCGGAAGGATCAAATGCCGCAGCCGAGCTGCTCAAGGTGCTGCTGCGGATCGTCGCCGAGAAGGAGGGCGTCGCGGCCAAGGTTCTGGCCACCAGCGACGATATCGACCGCATTGCGTCTGAAGGCGAGGCTGCCGATGTCCAGGCGCTGCACGGCTGGCGTCGCGAAGTTTTCGGCAATGAGGCGCTGCGTCTTGTGCGGGGAGAAATCGGCATAAAGTTCGAGCACCGGAAGATCGCCTTATTCGACATCACCGGCTGAGCGGCGGGCTCAGATCACCCCAGTAATATGCAGGGCGAACACTGTCCAGCCGAGACCAAGAATGACGTAGCCAATTGCGAAGGCGGAGCTGCGCAGACCCAGGTGATTTTGAGTCAGATGCACGCCGGCGTGAACGAATCGGCTAAGGACGAAGAGCCAAGCAAGCGCGACGCTCAGGTAGCCGGCGCCTTTGGTCACGTAGAGCGACACACACAGCACGAAAAACAGAACCGGCAGCTCGAACTGGTTCATCAGATTGTTGGAGACCGTAGCGCTTCCCGTCGGCTCCTCGCCACGATTGGCGAAACTGCGCGGCTTGACGGTTCCGGCCAGCAAAGGTCCGAACCTTCGCCTGCCGAGAACAGCATAGACAATATAGATCAGCAGGACCTGAGCCAACATTGGCCAGAAAATTGCGGTCTGGTTCATGATCGCGCCTGTGTTGTGTTCTGCAGCCTGGCCAAGTCGAAGCTGAGATCACAAGCCGCCTGAATAGTTCGGACTTTCGCGCGTGATCGTCACATCGTGCGGATGGCTTTCGCGAAGTCCGGCATTTGAGATTCGCACAAAAGTCGCGCGGTTGCGAAACTGCTCAAGGTCGCGCGCGCCGACATATCCCATGGCAGCTTTCAGTCCGCCGGCCAACTGATGAAGTACGCCTGAGACGGGCCCCTTGTAAGGTACCTGTCCCTCGATGCCTTCCGGTACCAGTTTCAGCGTGTCGCGAACCTCTGCCTGGAAATATCGGTCGGCCGAGCCGCGCGCCATGGCGCCTACCGAACCCATGCCGCGATAGGCCTTGAAGGAGCGGCCTTGGTGCAAATAAACTTCGCCTGGGCTCTCATCGGTGCCGGCAAGCAACGATCCGATCATCGCTGCATTTGCCCCCGCCGCCAATGCCTTGGCCAGATCGCCTGAGTATTTGATTCCGCCGTCGGCGATGACCGAGACATCGGCCCGGTGGGCGGTTTCCACGGCCGACATGATCGCCGAAAGCTGCGGCATGCCGACACCGGCGACGATCCGCGTGGTGCAGATCGAACCGGGTCCGATGCCTACCTTGACGGCGTCGGCGCCCGCGTCGATCAGCGCCTGGGTGCCATCGGCAGTCGCCACGTTCCCGGCCATGATGCGCACGGAATTGGACAGCGTCTTGGCGCGTGCAACCGCGTCGAGAACACGTTGTGAATGGCCGTGCGCCGTGTCAATGACGAGCAGGTCGACGCCGGCGTCGATCAGCCGTTCGGCCCGCTCAAATCCGTCATCGCCGACACTGGTGGCGGCTGCCACACGCAGCCTGCCTTGCAAATCCTTTGAGGCTTGCGGGTTGAGCTGCGACTTCTCGATATCCTTTACCGTGATCAGCCCGACGCAATTGTAGTCGCCATCGACAACCAGCAATTTTTCGATACGCCGCTGATGCAGCAGGCGCTTGGCCTGGTCGGGATCGACGCTTTCGCTGACGGTGACCAGATTGTCATGCGTCATCAGTTCGGAGACCTTCTGCGAAGGGTCCGAGGCAAAGCGGACATCGCGATTCGTCAGTATTCCCACAAGCCGGCCAGTGATCTGGCCGCCGGCTCCGCCATTCTCCACCACCGGGATTCCCGAAATGCCGTAGGTAGTCATCAGGGCGCGGGCGTCGGCCAAAGTGCCGTCGGGGCCGATCGTCACCGGATTGACCACCATGCCGGACTCGAACTTCTTGACCTGCCGGACCTGCTCGGCCTGTTCAGCCGGCGTGAAATTGCGATGGATGACGCCGATGCCCCCGGCTTGCGCCATGGCGATGGCAAGACGCGATTCGGTCACCGTATCCATGGCGGCCGACAGGATCGGGATATTGAGTTCAATGTCGCCCGCAATACGCGTTCTGACGTCCGTATCGCCGGGCATCATCTCGGAATGACCAGGCTGCAGCAGCACGTCGTCAAAAGTAAGTGCCAGTGCGCCCGTGGCAGAATCGATGATTTTGGCCATTGCCGATCCTTGTAATGCGAAACGGGCGCTAGTCCGTGGGACCGCGCCGACTCGAAACTTCCCTTTCAGGATTGGCACGGGCTGGTACCACGTCCCGCCGAGGATGAAAAGACGGCTGCTTCACGGCTGGGCCGCCCTCCAAAGCAGCTTTCCGTAGCTCTTCGCGAAAACCTTGCGGCAAGTGCCGAGCGGCAATGCCGACGGCCGAGCCTAGAGCGTTTCAAGGTTAGATTGAATCATTCTGCCGGAGGCAATTCGAGACAAGGTCGAGGGGTTTGGCGAAGGTCGTACCGGGTGGTACGACCAAGACGAAGCCCGATGGATTTGGCTCGAATTGGCCCGGCCCGAAGGGTTTCCCGCTGGCGGGCGCCCG
>JBKJRE010000238.1:0-4942 GCA_046594775.1 Rhizobiaceae bacterium
AAACCCGGCAGACAATCCACTTATCAAGCCGTCGAGCCTGTTCAAACAAACCGAGCCACCTCTATGTGCCAGCGTTCGACCGATCTAAGCGCAACCTCGAAATCGACCCGTTCCATGTCGAAGGGACGCCCATTTATGGCAAAGCCACCACCGCCCATCATCATGCCGCCCATACCCATGTCGAGCGAGATCTGCCTTGTCCTGACCTCCTGGCCCGAAAGATCCTCGAGCGCGCCGTCCAGTTGTTCTGGCACGCGCGTGATCCGCGAAGGCAGTCTCGTGTCGGTCTCAAACGGTAAGACGCCGTAAGGCTGGTCCGGATCGCTCATAAGCACCGGCGCACTGCCCTCGGCAAAATCCACTAGGATCTCGGATCGCTCCCCAGGAGCAAGCTGCAAACTCTCAAGCGCATCGGGCGCAGGCAGAAATCCGCCATCGGTTGCCACCAGATGCATAGGGCGGTTATCGTTGAAAAACAGCTTGTAGATCCGGGCGTTCGAACCATTGAGCAAACGGAGGCGCACCGTCCCTTTGGGAACAACAGCAGTCGCCTTCGCCTGACCGTTGATGAGCATCCGATTGCCGGCGAACCCGTGCATCACGTCCATCATGGACGGTTCATAGACCATGCGCCCGGAGGCATCGAACCGGCGGTCCTGCAGGACAAGCGTCAGATCATCGACGCCATATTCGGATGGCAGGCCGCGCTGTTCATCCCGTCCATCGGTGACATGAATGACCCCGGCCAGACCGAAATAGACCTGCTCTGCGGTCCGTTCATGGATATGCGAGTGATACCAGACCGTTGCCGGTTCTTGGGCAATGGTCATCTCCGGATTCCACGTCGCGCCGGGCGCGACGGCAAGGTGCGGGCTGCCGTCGTGCTTGCCAGACACCAGAAGCCCGTGCCAGTGCGTGCTGATGGGTTCATCGAGCGTATTGAGCACCTCGGCAGCGAGCGCTCCGTTCTGCACGCTCAGAGTCGGCCCCAAGTAGTCCTGATTGAATCCTGCCGTCCGGACAGTCGGTCCCCCGAGAAAGCTCCTGCTACCCGCTTTCGTTGCCAGAGACAGACGCCCCGTGGCCCGCGTATCGAGAACCGGCGGCATGGACAGCCGCAACAAGGGAGGTTGACCCTGCGCCAGCGCACGTCGGCACGGAATTAGCGACAAGCCGCTCGCAGTGACAAGCGCTGCGGCTGCGGAGTTGAGGAACTGACGCCGTTGCATTCTGGCCCTTCAGTGACGGGACTTCGCTCCTATGGAAGCAAGGCCCGCTACATATCGTTTCGAAACAGGTAAAAAGGCGAGATGTCGGACGACCACCCAGCTCACTGCGGTCTGGAGTCGCGCGAGAGCCTTGCATCATAGAAACTACAAAGGCGCGCCGCAGGGTCAGTCCACGAGGTGCTTTTTGCGCTCCGCGAACTCGGCCGAGTCGATCTCGCCCTTGGCATAGCGTTCCTTGAGCAGCGCCAGGGGCCGGTCATGTGCCGCATGGCTGTTGCCGCTCAGCCCCGGCCCCCCGAACATCCGCATGAGATAGATGATCCCGGCCACGATCCCGACCACGACCAAGATCATGAAGATCGGTCCCAGAACCATGCCGAATCCTCCCCATTGGCCACCGCCCCACATCATGTCATGCCCGTGATAGTAAGGCGCATCGCGGTTCGGGACTTCCCCGACCTGCGCCATCGCAGAGTTGGCTGTGCCGACGATTGCCACGAACAGGGCCGGGGCAAGGGCAATATTTCTGAATTTCATTAGACATCTCCTTTTGTGCGGCATCGCGCTGGTCCATGTTCTGTTTGTAGCCGCAACGCAGTGCGTCGTCCCTGATCTCGATCAACACCGCGAAGCTGGCAGTTTTTTGTTGTGTCGCGGAGAGACGAAGGCGAGGACCTACTGCAGTCCGATGGCGAGCGTCGCTGCTCGGCCAGTGCCTCTAAAGTCCGCAGAAACTAGGGAGTGAGTACGGTGACCTATAAATAAACCGCATGTTCAATGACGCTACGTTCGACGATATTGATGCCCGCATCCGCGCCGCCCTTATAGACAACGGATTTGGCCTGTTGACCGAAATCGATGTCAAGGCGACGATGAAAAAGAAGCTGGATGTCGACATGCGGCCTCATCGCATCCTTGGCGCTTGCAACCCGAAAATGGCGCATCAGGCGATCGGGATCGAGCCGCGCGTGGGCGCGATGCCACCCTGCAACGTCATCATGCGCGAGGTCGATGGCGGCATCGAGGTCAGCGTGATCGACCCGGTCGCGTCGATGCAGGCTATCGACAACGCCGACCTGCATGCGGTCGCGGGCGAGGTGCACGATCTGCTGGCAAAGGCCCTCGAGGCAATCCTGCGCACTGGCATCCACGCGGCGATGGCAGCTCTCGGGCTGTCACTGCTGGGCATCTAGCCGTTCGCGCCTGCGACCCTCATCGCGATGCAGCGATTCCTGGATCGCGAGACGCTTGAGGCGCTGGTCGCGCGGGCGGGACTCTGGGAGCCGGTCCTGATCATCGGGCTCATGATCATCGCGGCCGTCGCTAGTCCGGTTCCGAGCGCACCGATCGCGCTTGCCGCTGATGCGGCCTACGGGCACATCTGGGTAACTGTGCAGGTCGCGATCGGCGCGGAGGTCGGAGCGCTGATCGCCTTCGGCTTCGTCGGGCATCTTGGGCGTGATGCCCTGCGGCGATGGTCTGAGAGGTTCGACTGCTTCAGTTCTGGACGTTTAGATTGATGCCGGGTGCCGATTTCGGCGTCGCGGCGGGACTTCCAGCCATCTTTTCTTCATAATGACGCACTTCAATTGCATGTCAGTCATCCCCCCGGCCGATATCGCCCTTCGCTTTCGGTCTCTTGAACTCACCGTTTGGTTCTTTGGACGGCCATTCGTGGGTATCGCGCGGCGGTGCACCCAAGGTATTTGGTGCTTTCGGTCCACCGGACTTCCGCTGGCGGTCTGGGTCGGCCTTTGCGCTCCGAGTACCAAGTGTTTTGGGCTTCCTTGCAGGAAGGTCCGCGGCCTTGTCGATCATTGCGGCAACGCTGTACAATAAGGGCATGACAATTCCTTTGAAGGCATCTTTACTCGACGGACAGCGCTCACCATGATGCGGTCTAGTCGAATAGAACCTTTTCGTGCCTATATCCTAACGCCAGTCTGAAGGATCAGTTCCAATTTGTCTTTGCGAGTTCACCAAGGCGCTCCTTTCCAACGTAGTGCGCCGGAAAGGCGACGTGCTAGCAGCACCTTGGTAGAATTGCGAAGTTCGAGGCGAACGGATCGGGGTCAGTTAGCAAACTCAAGCGGCTTCGACATCGCAGCTATGGCCTGGTGTTGTAGCGTTCTGGGAATCGGGATGAAATAGCGGCATTGCCGCGAACGCTTCCTGCCCGGACAGACCCAGAAGCCCGGCCAACGTCAGAAATCCGGCAGCATAGTCTTCGAGGTGAATGCCGAATGCCGCGACGGCGAGCCACCCTTCCGCCGCCATCAAAAGGCAAACGCCACAGCTCCCATCCATGCGCGCTGATATAGCGCACGATCACCTGCTGCCCGTCCGGTGTTACCTTGACGACGCGGACATAACCGTCGAGCAGCAGGAAAAAGCTGTCCGCCTCACCGCCCTGCCCGAAGATCGCTGCGTCCTTTGCGACGCGCTGCGAACGTGCATGCTCAAGCACGTGGTCTAGGTCTACCGGCTCCAGCCCCTGGAACTGGAGCAGTCCGGCAATCAAGGAACGATCGAGGCGACTCAATAACGTCTCCCGTCCAGGGTCTTCGCGACCGCTATGGTCGGGCGCGCCATTGCGTCGCGCCGTTATTTCACATACCCCCGGACACTCTGCAAGCATGGTCGGCCGACTTCTCCGCCTAATTTCTGGCGTCTGTTTGCGCTGCAACAAAGACCGTTTCTCGCACAGCATTATGACTGAACGCACACCAGCGCCACTGCGTCGCGCATCAAGGACATTGCAATGAAACGGAATCTTCTATTGGCAACCACTCTGGCGTTTCTGGCCATGACAGGCGGCGCATTCGCCGCCGATCACGAAGTCCAGATGCTCAACAAGGGCGACAAGGGGGCGATGGTCTTCCAGCCCGATTTCATCGTGGCGGCGCCCGGCGATACAGTGACATTCGTTCCAACCGACAAGTCGCATAATGCCGAGACCATCAAGGGCATGATCCCCGACGGCGCTGAGCCGTTCAAGGGGAAGATGAGCGACGCGATCACCGTGCAGCTCGATACCGAGGGCGTTTATGGTGTGAAGTGCACGCCGCACTACGGCATGGGCATGGTCGCGCTGATTGTCGTCGGCAACCCGGTCAACCTTGATGCGGCCAAGGCCGTGAAGTTTCCTGGCAAGGCCAAGGCGCGCTTTGCCGATCTCTTTGAAGAGGCATCGGCTAACTAGGGTCCGATGCAGGCCGAGGTAATGGCGGTCGAGCCGCCAACGGCTAGTTTCGGTGGTGGTCGGCAAGAACGCCTCTTCGACCTTTTCCTTCACCGCCGGCAAGGCTGGCGAGTTCGCCCATTTCTGTTCCATCGCCGGTCACAGGGAGGCGGGCATGGAAGGGCTGATCCAGGTCATGGCAGGCCCACGCGAGGCCATGGCCTCGGAAGGCGCCGATATCGTTCGCGATCCAGGCGATCTGCCCGGGCCGATTGGCAATCGGTCGCCGCAAGTCGTCCGCGTCGATCTGGAAACGGTCGAACTGGTCGGCAGGCTGGATGACGGCACTACCTACACCTACTGGACATTCAACTCCAAGGTGCCTGGACCTTTCATCAGGGTGATGGTCGGCGACACCGTCGAAGTGCATTTGAAGAATCCAGTCGACAGCGTCATGGCCCATTCAGTCGACTTCCATGCCGCGACAGGTCCGGGCGGCGGTGCGCACTACACGCAGACTGATCCGGGCGAC
>JBKJRE010000285.1:0-5565 GCA_046594775.1 Rhizobiaceae bacterium
GCCGACGCATTCGTCGTCCATCACCTCGAAATAGCGGATGCCGTTCTTCGAGGAGGTGATCGCCTGGTGCGACGTGTCCTCGCAGACAATGTGGCAGCGGCCGCACTTGATGCAGGAATCCTGGTCGATCTGGGCTTTGGCGATGTAGTTGAGGTTGAGATATTGCCAGTCGGTGACGTTTGGCGTGGCACGGCCGATGATGTCGTCGAGTGACGCATGCCCCTTCTCGTCCATCCAGTTTTCCAGGCCGGCGATCATCTCCTGCACGATCTTGAAGCCGTAGGTCATGGCCGCCGTGCAGACCTGCGCGTTGCCGGCGCCGAGCGCCATGAATTCCGCCGCGTCGCGCCACGTCGTGATGCCGCCGATCGCCGATATCGGCAGGCCGGCGGTTTCCGGATCGCGGGCGATCTCGGCCACCATGTTCATGGCGATCGGCTTCACCGCCGGGCCGCAATAGCCGCCATGCGTGCCCTTGCCGTCGATCGTCGGCTCCGGCGCAAAATTGTCGAGATTGACCGCGGTGATCGAATTGATCGTGTTGATCAGCGACACCGCGTCCGTGCCGCCGGCGTGCGCCGCCCGCGCCGGCTTGCGGATGTCGGTGATGTTGGGTGTCAGCTTGGTTATCACCGGCATGCGCGTGTTGGCCTTGCACCAGCGCACCACCATCTCGATATATTCCGGCACCTGGCCGACCGCGGCACCCATGCCACGCTCGCTCATGCCGTGCGGGCAGCCGAAATTCAGCTCGATGCCGTCGGCGCCGGTTTCCTCGACCAGCGGCAGGATCGCCTTCCAGGCCTGCTCCTCGCAGGGCACCATCAGCGACACCACCATGGCCCGGTCCGGCCAGTCCATCTTCACCTGCTTGATTTCGCGCAAATTGGTCTGCAGGTCGCGGTCGGTGATTAGCTCGATGTTGTTGAGCCCAAGCAGCCGACGGTCGGCACCCCAGATCGCGCCATAGCGCGGGCCGTTGACGTTGACGACGGGAGGCCCCTCCTCGCCCAGCGTCTTCCACACCACGCCGCCCCAGCCCGCCTTGAAGGCGCGGATGACGTTGTAGGCCTTGTCGGTCGGCGGCGCTGAGGCCAGCCAGAACGGATTCGGGCTCTTGATGCCGACGAAGTTGTTTCGGATGTCAGCCATGCTCATGCGCTCCCGTTTGAGGTGAGTGCTTTGTGAATGCTCTCGGCCGCATCGCGCCCTTGCGCCACCGCCGACACGGTCAGATCGTCCCCGCCGAAAATGCAGTCGCCGCCTGCCCACACCTTGGCGAGCGAGGTTCGGCCTTCGTCGTCCACCTTGATCCGGCCAGCTTCCAGTTCGATCGCCGTGCCGCCGTCGTTCAGCGCGTCGGCGACGAGTGTTTGGCCGATTGCCTTGAACACCTGATCGGCGGCAAACGTCACGGTCTGGCCAAGCCCGACCAGCCTGCCGTCCTGAAGTGCTGTATATTCAAGTTCGAGCCCCGCCACCTTGCCGCCTTCGACGAGCACCCGCTTCGGCTGGAGCCAATGGCGGATGATGACGCCCTTCGACGCCGCCAGATCCTGCTCGAACTCGGAAGCGTTCATATGCTGCTTGCCGCGCCGGTAGCAGATCGTCACCTCGTCGGCGCCAAGCAGCTTTGACTGCACCGCCGCATCGATCGCCGTCATGCCGCCGCCGATCACCACGACGCGGCGTCCGACCGGCAGCGCCGACAGGTCGTCGGCCTGCCGCAGCATCGAAATGAACTCTACCGCCGCCTCGACGCCGTCAGCCTCCTCGCCCTCGGCGCGCAGCGCATTGACACCGCCGAGCCCCATGCCGAGGAACACCGCGTCATAGGCAGCCGCTAGGTCGGCGAGATGCACATTGTCGCCGAGCGCCCTTCTGTATTCGATGTCGATACCGCCGATGGCGGTCACGTAGTCGACCTCGGCCTGCGCGAAATCGTCAGTGCTCTTGTAGGCGGCGATGCCGTATTCGTTGAGACCGCCGGCCTTGGGCCTGGCTTCGAGAATGGTCACCGCGTGGCCGTGGCGCGCCAGCCGGTGCGCGGCGGCGAGGCCGGCCGGTCCGGCGCCGACCACGGCGATTTTCCTGCCGCTCGGCGCGGCGCGCTCGTAGAACTGCTTGTCCTGCGCCATCGCAATGTCGGTGGCGTAGCGCTGCAGCCGGCCGATCTGCACCGGCTTGCCCTCGGCCACCTCTCGCACGCAGACTTCCTCGCACAGCGTCTCGGTCGGGCAGACGCGGGCGCACATGCCGCCCAGGATGTTCTGGTCGAAGATCGTCCTGGCCGAGCCGATCGGGTTGCCGGTCGAAATCTGGCGAATGAACAGCGGGATGTCGATGGAGGTCGGGCAGGCCTGCATGCAAGGTGCGTCGTAGCAGAAATAGCAGCGGTCGCTCTCCACCAGCGCCTCATGATGGTCGAGCGGCGGGTGCAGGTCGGAAAAATTCTCGGCATACTGGGAAGCCGCCAGCCGCTCGCCGGCTATCCCCTCCTTGAAACGACCTTCAGGCATCCGGGACCCCCACATTGATTTTCCCGAAAGGCTAGCAGCTTTTCTTTTTTTATCAATTGGTCAATTTTCGCGAGACCCAGGAGTCGGCCGCCAAGAATATATTCTCACCTCAAGAATATTCCTGCCGTTGTCGGTTTTCGGCTCGTCCAAACGTTCTAGGGTAGGCACGGGCGCAAAGAGAGGAAATTTCCATGAGAACCCCTTCCTTCTTCTGGTATGACTTGATGACGACTGACATCGGCGCCGCGCGGGAATTCTACGCCGACGTGGTCGGCTGGCGACCGGAAAGCCTGGAAAGCACCGATCTGTCGGGCCGCCCTTATATCGTGCTAAATGCCGGCAACCGCGGCGTTGGCGGCATCATGAACCTGCCTCGCGACGCGGCGAAAATGGGGATGCCGCCAGCCTGGATCGGCTACATATATTCTGCAGATGCCGACGCTTCGGTCGAAGCCCTGAAGAAGGCTGGCGGCCAGGTTCACCGCGCGCCGGAAGACATTCCCGATGTCGGCCGCTTCGCCGTCGTCGCCGATCCCCAGGGTGCGACATTCATGTTCCTGCATCCGAACGGTCCGGACATGCCGCCGGTGCCCTTGGGCACGCCCGGCCATGTTGGCTGGCATGAACTGTTCACGACGGACTGGCAAGAAGCCTTTGATTTTTATGCCGGCCAGCTCGGCTGGACCAAGGGCGAGCCCTTCGACATGGGACCGATGGGCACCTACCAGCTATTCGCCGCCGGCGGCGGCGACATCGGCGGCATGATGAACAAACCCGAGCAGATACCCGTCCCGGTCTGGCAGTTCTACTTCAACGTACCCGGCATCGACGCTGCGGCGAAGAAGGTGACGGACGGCGCCGGCAAGATCCTCATGGGTCCGATGCAGGTTCCGGGCGGCGGCTGGATCGTACAGTGCCAAGACCCCCAGGGTGCGCATTTCGCGCTGTCGGCGCCCACGCGCTGAGCAGCAATGGGTTGAGCGTCAGCGGATCGGAGAGCAGCACTCTGCGACCCGCCTGGCGCATGTCAGACCGAGCGGGTCAGCCCGCCATCGAGGCGGATGTTCTGGCCGGTCATGTAGGCGGCGTCCTCCGACGCCAGATAGGAGACGAGCGCCGAAAATTCCTTCTCCCTGCCGTAGCGACCCATCGGGATGCGGGCACGCCGGTCTTCCTTCTCGGGCAGGCTGTCGATGAAGCCGGGCATAATGTTGTTCATGCGCACATTGTCGGCCGCGTATCTGTCGGCAAACAGCTTGGCGAAAGCCGCCAGCGCTGCCCTGAACACGCCCGACGTGGGAAACACCGGATCCGGCTCGAACGCCGCGAAGGTCGACACATTGACGATCGTCCCGCCGCCATGTGACGCCATGATCGGCGTCACCAGCCGGGTCGGGCGGATGACGTTGAGCAGGTAGAAGTCCATGCCCAGATGCCAGTCCTCGTCGCTGATCTCGAGCACCGGCCCCTTGGGCCCGTGACCGGCTGAATTGACCAGCACGTCGATGCGCCCCCAGCGTTGCATCGCCACGTCGACCAGCTTCTGCAGGTCCGGCACCGACTGGTTCGAGCCGGTCACGCCAGCGCCGCCGAGTTCATTGGCCAGCGCCTCGCCCTTGCCGGACGACGACAGGATGGCGACATGAAATCCGTCCGCCGCGAGCCGCCGCGCGGCCGCCGCGCCCAGACCGCTGCCGCCTGCCGTAACCAGCGCCACTTTCGTTTCCCTCATCATCGCCTCCTCGGTTTCGACATGTGCCGCAACATGGCAGCCACGGTTACGCTTGAACGATCCGTCGCTACGGAGCAAGCCATGCGGCACGCCTGCGGGTCAGCCTGTCTGCCGTTCTGGCCAGCATCCAGGAGACGGTTGGCCCATGACGTCCGCCCACCGGAACGCCAGTCTGGAAACGCCGACGAGCATCGAGTTCCACCATGACCATTGACAACTCCTCAGCACCACTCGCGATCGCCGCCGCCGACGTGCCGCCCCGCACCAGGCCGTCCAACTATCCCGAGCCCTTCTTCAGCCGCATGAGCCGGCGCGAAAAGCGCCAACTCGGCGATATCTTCGGCCTGTCGAATTTCGGCGTCAACCTGACCCGGCTTGCCCCCGGCGGCGAATCCGCGCTGCTCCACCGCCACAGCCGCCAGGACGAATTCATCTTCATCCTCGAGGGCCGCCCGACATTGGTCACCGATCGCGGCGAGGCCGGGATGTCGCCCGGCATGTGTGCCGGATTTCCAGCCGGCGGTCTTGCGCACCAGCTGGTCAACCGCACCAAGACGGACGTCGTCTATATCGAGATCGGCGATAGGACGGCGGGCGACGAAGGCAGCTATCCCAAGGACGACATCAAGGCCGAGCTTGGCGCCGACGGCAAATGGATTTTCGCGCATAAGGACGGCACGCCCTATTGAGCAGAGCCGCGCATTTGCGCCTGAGCGCTGGTCAGCACTTGATCCGGGCAGCCCCTCCCTACCCCCGCATCCGCTCGAGATTGGCGTCAAACAGCGGCGTCGGCTGCAGACGGGCGGCATGCCGCTTGCCCAGAAGTTCGATCTCGAACCCATCCGTCTCATCCGCGATCTCCTTCGGCACATAGCCCAGGGCGACAGACGCCTTGGCATTGTGGGCGAAGCCGCCCGAGGTCACCCAGCCACGCACCGCGCCGTCGAACCAGATTGCCTCGTCGCCGATCATGTCGGCAGAGTCCGTGTCGACCACGAAGGCGCGCAGGCGCAGTTTTCCGCCATCCTTGCGTTCGGCGAGCGCCGCAGCCTTGCCGATAAAATCGGCCGCCTTGCCATAGGCGATGAACCGCTCCAGTCCGGCCTCCAGCGGACCGTAGATCGGCCGGTATTCGCGCGCCCAGGAGCCGTAGTTCTTTTCCAGCCTCAGCGCATTCAGCGCTCTGCTGCCGAACAGGCCGATGCCGAATTGCTCGCCCGCCGCCATCAACGTGTTGAAGATGGCGCGCTGGTATTCCGGCGCCATCCAGATCTCGTAGCCGAGGTCGCCCGTATAGCTAACGCGGCCGACGAG
>JBKJRE010000127.1:0-5479 GCA_046594775.1 Rhizobiaceae bacterium
CTTCGCGTCGCCACGACAACCGCAAGCACGTCTTTTGCACAGGACAAGGTCCGCGTCGCCTTCGTCCCGCAGATCCAGGGCATCCCGTACTACGTCGCCATGGAAGAAGGTGCCAAGAAGGCTGCCGACGCCTTTGGCGTCGAGTACATCCAGGAAGGCCCGACCAGCACCAACGCCGCCGACCAATTGCGCATCTTTGAAAGCTTCGTCAGCCAGGGATTCAACGTGGTTGGCGTGTCACCGGTCGACGTCGAAACCCTCAAGCCGGCAATAGCCAAGGCTCGCAAGGCAGGCGTTCATGTCATCACGTCTGACGCAGACGCGGCCGGAAGCGAGCGTGAGTTCTATGTCGCCCAGGCCATGGATCAGGATCTCGGCTACACAATCCTTGATGAAATGGTGAAGCGCATCGGCGAGGAAGGCAAGGTGGCCATCATCTCGGACGCCCCGACAATCGCCAGTTTGAACGCATGGATCGCGGCGATTAAGGAACGAGCCGAGACCAAGTACCCGAAACTTGAGATCGTCTCCGTCGACCACACCGATGGCACCGCTGCCCGCGCCTTTCAGTTCGCCACGGACGCAATGACGCGCAACCCTGATCTTGGCGGAATTATCGGCATCGCTTCCACGACTTGCCCCGGTATCGGACAGGCCGTCGAGGCAGCCGCCAAGCAGGGACAGATCGTGACGACAGGCTTCTGCTCGCCCAACACCATCAAGGACTATGTGATGAGCGATGCGATGACCTACTCTGTCCTTTGGAATCCCGCGGACCTTGGCTACCTCACGGTTTGGGCGGGCAAGCAGGTTGCAGATGGCAAGGCGTTCGAAGCGGAACCAAAAGTTGATGGTCTGGACGCCAAGGTGAAATGGCTTGCTGAAGACAAAATCCTGCTGCTCGGCAACCCGATGGTGTTCACCAAGGAAAATATCCAGCAGTTCAACTTCTGATCGCGGGTCGGGTCGCGGCAATGCCGCGACCCGAAATCCGCTCGGACGGCCGACAGCCAACCAGACACAAGCGTGAAGGACTCGGAATGGCACCCATAGCTGGCAAGGGCTATGCGATACGCGCGATATCGCCGACAGCGTCGCGCGAAATTGCCTTGATCCTGGCGATCTTGGTTGTCGGAACAGTCTTTGCACTGGTTTCACCACATTTTCTGTCGGTGAACAATCTCGTGCAGACGCTTCGCGCCGGGCTCGAACTGTCGATCGTGTCGGCGGGGATGACGCTCGTCATCATCATGGGCGGCATTGATGTGAGCGTCGGTGGAATGTTGGCCGTTTCGGCGATTGTCATTGGCAAGGCCTATCAGGCCGGGCTACCGATCTATCTCGTGGCTCCGCTCGGGCTTCTGTCAGGCACCGGACTGGGAGCCTGGAACGGATTTCTCGTCACCAAGCTGAAAGTTCCCCCGATCATCGCCACTCTCGGTTCGATGTACATATTCTCGGCCGTGATGTTCCTCGTCATCGGCGGTGCCTGGATTTCCGGACTGCCTGGCACGCTGTCGCCGCTTGTTAATGGCAAAGTCGGTTTCATACCCGCCTCCGCGATCGTAATAGCGATCGTCTACGCGGTCGCGTGGATTCTCCTGCGAAAACTTCCCTACGGCAATCATGTCTACGCCATCGGTTGCAACGAACAGTCCTCGCGATTGGTCGGCATCAATGTCGATCGGACCAAGATCCTGACCTATGCGTTTCTCGGTTTCCTCGCGGGCCTTGCTGCCCTCCTTTATGTCGCGCGGATGAGAAACGTCGAGATCAACATCGGAACGACGGTCGCGCTGGAGGCCATTGCGGCAACGGTACTTGGTGGCGCCAGCATCCGCGGCGGTGTGGGCAGCTTGCTCGGCACGCTGCTTGGCGTCGTGTTCATCCGCATCATGCAGAACGGCCTGGTCTTGATAGGCATATCCTCGCTGTGGGAAACGGTGATTATCGGTTCACTTTTGATCGTTGTTCTCACAGGGGATGCTTTTCGCAACCGAAACAATACGAGAGTCCAATGAGTATCCCGTCATTAGGCCTGCGGGCTGCTGATCCCTTGATGTCGCGATTGATCATGTTGACTGGCTTCTGGTTCGTGACGATTTTCGTGATGAGCCTGCTCTCGCCCTATTTCTTTCGGGCCAGCACAATCCCCTATCTTCTGCAGTATGTTCCAATCCTTGGCCTCCTTGGTCTCGGACAGACCCTGGTCATACTGGCCGGCGGTCCGGGCATCGACTTGTCCGTTGGCTCAATTCTGTCGCTTGTAGGCGTAGCTGTAGGGGCGCTCTTCGGCTTCGGCGTCAATATCTGGATTGCCTGTTGCGCCGGTCTGGCGCTCGGGGCCTTGCTCGGCTTCGTCAACGGCTTCCTGGTGAACGTGTTGCGAATTCCGTCCCTGATGGCGACGTTGGCAACGATGTTCGCGTTCGGCGGGTTGGCGCTGGCCTCTACAGGAGGACGTCCTCTGGGCGGGCTTCCGGCCGAGTTCGGGTGGCTGGGCCAAGGCCAGACCTTGGGATTGCCAAACGCCGTCCTGTTCGTACTGCTGCCGGTTGCACTGGTACTGCACGTCATGCTTACACGCACGAGCATCGGTCGCCATATCGTTGCTTGCGGCAATGACGATCGTGCCGCACACCTCTCGGGCATTGCGGTCGTTCGAATTCGTGTCGGCCTCTACGTCTTGTCGGGCGTGCTTTCGGCGATGGGCAGCATTATCGCCATGTCGTGGTTCCTGGCAGCGAGATCGGATGCAGGAAAAGGGATGGAATTGCTTGCCGTAACCATCGCCGTTCTGGGGGGTACACACATCTTCGGCGGCACTGGTGGAATTCCAGGAACAATTGTAGCGATACTGATCGTCACAACGCTGCAAATTGGCCTTCAACTCGCAAATATCTCAGCCGCATGGCAACTTGGCATTATCGGCATCCTGCTGATCGCCTCGGTGGCGAAAATGGGCGGATTGCGCGTGAGAAAGAGGCAGACAGTCTGATGCCTGAGATTGACGTTCTGTGCGTCGGCGACCTTGATGTCGATATGTTCATTTCCGTTCCGGTTGTCCCGGGCTTCGACCAGAAAATTGCAGGACACAATCACGGACAGAAGCCGGGAGGGATGTCGGCCAACTGCGCGGTCGCGGTTTCAAGATTGGGACATGCAAGCCGCCTTATCGCCGCCGTCGGCACGGATCAGGCAGGGAAATTTGCGATCAGCGGCCTAGCGCGCGCCGGCGTGGACGTTGATTTCGTGGCGCATCGGGAAGGCGTAGATACCTTCATGTGTCTGGTGCTGCTGTCACCGTCAGGCGAAAAGTCCCTGATCCGGCTGGAGACAGCCGCCTATTTGCCGCTTCCAGGTGACCTGAACCCACGCGCTTTCGATGGCGTGCGCCATTTGCATATTACCTTCGGATCGCCAGACCTTTCTCTGGCTGCCCTGACGATCGCCGCAGAACGCGGCATATCCACATCGCTGGATCTTGAACCGCCGGACATGGCGCGCAATCCAAAAATGCTCCGCCAGATACTTCCACTCGTCGATACGCTGTTCCTGAATCGCGAAGCATATGATGGTGCTGCCGGGATTCTGGGCAACTCGATATCGCCCGCGGACCTGCGCGGCGATGGCGAGGTGATCGTTACCCTGGGGTCGGAGGGTTGCCGTCGGATTGGTGCTGATGGCGCCATCGACTCTGCGGGTTTCGAAGTTGCCCCGGTTGATACGACTGGAGCAGGAGACTGTTTTGCTGGCGCATACCTGGTTGCGCGCCTGTCCGGCAAATCGATACGCGATGCCTTGGAATTCGCAAATGCGGCAGCGGCGCTTGCGACCCTTGAATATGGGGCACAAGCGGCGATGCCGAGCAGATCCCAAGTCGAGGCCTTCATCGTAACCTGCAGGTCCGGGTCTGCGGAGCCAGACAATCTAACCCGGGGGACGATGATTGCCTGAACGAAGATTTGACCACATCCAGGAAGTTGAAGACGCAGGCCTGGGTGCTCCCGACGCTGAAACGATGCATTTCCTCTGGCAGATCGTCGACGAAGGCGTTTTGGGCGCAAGCCGACATGTAGCGCTCGGCAACCAGCTCATCCTTCACCTAATAGAATCGAGCGATGACGGCCTCAGGCGCGCCATGCTTGCTGCCGACTTCATCGCGCGCACGCGGGGTACTGATACGCCGGTGATCGGCAACAGCCTCAGGCTGTTGCTGTCCGGTCTGGACACCATCCAACCGGCGCAGCAATCAATGGCCTTGAAGAACCGGGTAATTGCCTGGAATGAAGAAGCGGCGGCGCGAAAGGATCGGCTGGTACAGGCTGCGGCGCGGCATCTCGATTGCGTCGATGTCCTGATGGCGTTCGACTATTCCAGCACAGTTTCAGCGATCGTCATCGCCATGGCCAAGCGCAAGAACTCGTTGCGGATCGTTGTTCCTGAAAGCCGTGCCATTGCGGGCGGCGCCCGCTATCTCGAAGAGTTCCTTCCCCAGGGTTTGAGTGTCGATTTCATCCCCGACGCGGCGATTGGCCATCGCCTGGCAAAGTGCGACGCAGTTCTGTTGGGCGTCGAGACGCTGCGCGCCGATGGCAGTTGCCTGAACACGATCGGCAGTCAGATGATCGCCCAACTCGCCCAACTCAAGGACGTAGAGGTCTATGGCGCCACCGATTTGCTGAAGCTCGATACAAGAAGCTATGCCGGGCATCGGCCTTCGCCAGCCATTCGCGCCTATGATGAGGTGCTCAAGGCGGGGCTATCGATCGAGGGCCTGGAACGCGCCGACACAAGGGCGCCGGAACTGGAAGTCGTTCAGGCAAGGCTGATCACGGCGCTCCTCACAGAGTTCGGGCCGGTATCGCCGAGTGCAATCTGGGCGCTGGGCCGAAAGGTCTTCGAGCTGGACGACAAGGCTGGCTTATGAACGAAATGATGGCGCGAGAGATTGCCGCTCAGGCTCCTATGCTTCCACAAATCCACGGCCGGCTTGGCGCCTCGGCTGACCGCCTCGCACGGCCAAAAGGCCGGATTTTTGCTGGGGGTTGTGGCGATTCGATCTACGCGCCCCGGGCCTTGTCGGAGGTGTTTCGTCACCTTGGAACCCCCATCGAGGCGCGCACAGCAATGGAACTCGCCTCCTTTACCGATTTTATGCCGGACGACACCGTGATCCTTTCGTCCATCTCGGGGGGCACGAAGCGCACCATCGAGGCCGCCAGCAAAGCGGCTCTCGCCGGGGCCCAAATCATAGCGATGACGTGCAATCAGAGTAGCGCGCTGGCGGAAGTCGCGGCAGAAATTGTCGTCCTCCCCTATACGCCGCTCTCACGCAAGACCCCGCATACCCTGGACTACGCGGTCACGCTTCTTGCGCTTGTCGAAATCGCCAGGAGCTTTGCCGGCAGGCCGGCGGACTCTGGTCCCGACCTCATCGCGTCGATTTCGGAGATGCTGAGCCGCGCTGAAACCGCAG
>JBKJRE010000519.1:0-6565 GCA_046594775.1 Rhizobiaceae bacterium
CCGGCCTGCTGATCGGCGAAAGGGGAGCCTTCGCCACCGCCAAGAGCGACTGGCAGGGTTTTGTCGAGCACGGCGTCCGGCCAGCGCTCGGCGGACTGCGATACATTGCCCGCGCCATCACCCCGCCCGGACGGGTCCGACGCTTCGATACGCGTTTTCTCAGCGCCTGGCGCAGCGATGTGGCGGTTGAACTGCCGGGCGGCGGGCCGACCAACGAACTCGAGGAACTCATATGGCTGCCGATCGCCGAGGCCAAGGACGCCGACGTGCCGGCCATCACCAAAACCATTCTGGGCGAACTGGAGAAGCAACTGGCTGACGACCCGGCGCTGCCACCCGGCACGCCGACGCCGTTCTACCGGATGATCGGCAAGCGCTTCACCCGCGAACTTCTATAGAGCCTCGCCCCCCTCTCCCACAGGACTGGCCGAAATGACCACCGCGCCCCCTTTTCTCGGCTTGCCCAGGCAGCTTCCAGACGGCCACAAACCGACGGCGGTGATTTTCGGAGCCGGATTCGGCAGCACCTATCGCGGCAAGGACAGCAGCGGCTATGCCCTGGCGGCCGATGCGATCCGCGCCGCCAGCCAGGAGGATGCCGGCCTTCTGGACAATTGGGACTTCGACCTTGGCGGGCCGCTTTTTGATGGCAAACCCGTCTCGTGCATCGACAGCGGCAATCTTGCGACCGAGATGCACGACAATGCCGGTAACAGGGCGTTGATCGAGGCCAGGACGCGGGAAATCCTGGGCTGGGGGGCGGTGCCGATCCTGCTTGGCGGCGACGATTCGGTTCCCATCCCCTTCCTCGCCGGCTTCGCCGACGAGGAGCCTGTCTGGATCCTGCAGGTCGATGCGCATATCGACTGGCGCGACGAG
Organism: Rhizobiaceae bacterium; assembly: GCA_046594775.1. Lineage (GTDB taxonomy): Bacteria > Pseudomonadota > Alphaproteobacteria > Rhizobiales > Rhizobiaceae > CAMYMG01. The sequence goes on from JBKJRE010000519.1 coordinate 880, forward strand.
GTCGACGGCGAGCGCTTCGGATATTCCAGCCCGATGCGCAGGCTGAGCGAGATGCGCCATGTGGCAGGAATCGTCCAGGTCGGCCTTCGCGGCGTCGGCAGCGCCCGCCTTCCAGAAATCGAGGCCGCCAGGGACTATGGCAGCCATTTCGTGACGGCGCGCGAAATTCATGCCGAGGGCGTCGAGGTTGCGCTTCGCCATATCCCCCAACACGCGCGGGTGGCGATCACACTCGACTGCGACGCCCTCGATCCTGGCATCATGCCGGGCGTTGCGGCGCGCACGCCAGGGGGGCTCACCTACACGCAGGTCACCGACCTGGCAGCCGGCCTCGGCAGGCGGGCAAGGATTGTCGGCTTCGACCTGGTCGAACTCTACCCGCCCGCCGACATCGACGGCCTGTCAGCCCTCACCGCCGCCCGCCTTCTTGTCAATCTGCTGGGCGCCATCGTCCGGCAGGCTTGAGCGGGCCTTTCTGTCGCTTTCTCATGGGGCTGCAGGGTTTCGAACCCGGGCCGCAGACCGGGTCGCGGTTGATGCCGGGGAGCCGGTGGTTGTCGTGCTATTGCGGTCGGGCGAGGAATCCCGGCATGTCCAACGAAAGTCCGTCCCGAAGGTTGAGCCGATGTCCCTGAATGTTACTTTGTTCTGGTCGTTCCGCAGCCCCTATTCCTATGTCGTGCTGCCACGCATCAACGATCTTCTCCGGCGGTTCGATGTGGCGGTGGATCTCCGCATCGTCCATCCCGCGGCCATCCGGAACCCTGCCTACTTCGCGCGGATGGACCCGCTGGCCCGGCCATACTTCATGAAGGACTCGGCGCGCGTCGCGGCGTTCCACGGCATGGGCTTTCGCCGCCCCGTTCCCGACCCCATCACGCAGGATCCGGTGACGCTGGCGATCGCCCCGGAGCATCCCCTGGCCGTCAGCCTCGGGCGTCTCGGGATCGCCGCGACGGAAAGGGCGCGCGGCCTTGAATTTGCGACCGAGGTATCGCGTCTGCTTTGGGACGGAACCGTCGACGGCTGGAACGGGGGCCGCCATCTGGCCGATGCCGCGGCAAGGTCGGGGCTGGACCTCGCGCAACTGGAAAAGGCTGTTCTGCGCGATCCGGCGCATCATGATGCGCGCCTTGAGGCGAACGGCCAGGCGTTGCGCGATAGCGGCCACTGGGGCGTTCCGACCATGGTCTTCGAAGGCGAACCCTTCTTCGGCCAGGACCGTTTCGACGTTCTGGTGTGGCGGCTGGAACAGTCGGGATTGAAGGAGCGGGCCGCCCCTTGAAGGGACCTACGACCGGTGAAGTCTCGCGGCACGGGCTTCAAGCCAGTCGCGAACGGATTCCATCTTCCGGGGACACGTCGGGACGGCCGCCCAGATCCCGACCGGCTGTCGGAATGCGAGGCGTGGCGCTCGGCCGCGCGCCGCCGCAGACGGAGACTGTTTCCGAAATGCAGACAAGCACAAAGCCGATCATATGATCCATTCATGGTCTCCGTTGAGCCCGGCGCCTTGCGCCACACGAAGTTTCACAAGGCATTGACCATACAGGCCGTCCACGTGCAACCGCGCTCTCGGCCGAACCATCTGGTGCCGACGAATCGCGCCGTCGCCGAGTCGAATTCTTCGATGTTCACCGGTTGCGACGGGACGTCGAAAAGAAGACGGCCCGCGCAGAATTTTCCGGGAACGGGCCTGATCGTCCGGAGTTGGGTGACATGATCGCTGGGAGTGCTCGTTTCGCGGGATTGTCGCCTTGGTCCTATAGGCATAGATGGGATCACCTTGGTCGGCGCCCGAAACAGCGAACTCCTTGTCCCTGGGGGAAGTACAGTCGCCGGGGGCTTGCCGGGGCGATGCCCGGCAACAACAGGCTGGATCTACGGGGACGGCGGACCCCAGGGCTTCCGGTCGTCGTACTGGTAGGGTGGGAGATTTTGAATGAATCTGCTCGGGTCACCGGTTTTGGCCACGATCGTTTGGGCTTCGGCGATATCGATCGTTGTCGTCACATTTGTTCCGCTGTGGGACGCCAATATCTGGTGGGTCCGCATCCTGGATTTCCCACGCTTGCAGATCCTCGTGCTGGCGATTGCGGTGCTGGTGGCCGCGGTATTTCTGGCCGGACCGGTCGGGCGCGTCATTATCCCGACCCTGATGCTTGCTGCCTGCGGATACCAGCTATGGCGAATCTTTCCCTATACGCCTTTTCACGCGGTAGAGATGCAGTTCGCCGACAGTGGATCTGACGAGATCAAGGTGTTGTCGTCGAACGTGCTGATGGAGAACCGGCAGCACGACCTGCTGCGGGAAGTCATCGAGACTTTCGATCCCGATATTCTGCTCTTGATGGAGACCGACCAGACCTGGGTCGATGCCATCGAGTCGGTGCTGGCACGGTATTCGACGGTCATCCGCGAACCGCGGGACGATCACTACGGACTGGTCTTCGCCACGCGCCTTCCTGTGGATGAGGCCCGGATCGTTCGCCTGACCACCAGTGACACACCCTCCCTTTTCGCCCAGCTGGCAGGTCCTGCAGGGACCATTTTTCGCTTCGTCGGGCTTCATCCCCGTCCCCCGGTTCCCGGTCAGAGTACGCAGGAACGCGATGCCCAGATCTACTATGCCGCGAGGTTCGCGGCGAAGTCCGGCATGCCTCTGATCGCGACAGGGGACTTCAATGACGTCGCGTGGTCGGACACGTCGCAATCGTTCAAGCACGTCGGGCAATATCTCGATCCGCGGATCGGCCGCGGGGTCTTCTCGAGTTTCGACGCCAACAAGCCCTATCTACGCTTTCCGATCGACCAGCTTTACGTCACGCCCGACATCGCCATGGTGTCGATCGAGCGCCGCGGCTATATCGGGTCAGATCATTTCCCAATGGCCGCCACCTTCAGGCTGGATTCCGATCTCGCCGCCGAGCGGAATATCGCGCCCGCCGAGATTAGCGAGGAGGAGCAAGAGCTTATAAATGCAAGCGTCGCCCGCACCCGAAAATTATTGGGGCAGACGCCGCCATGACTCCTGTCTGACCGGGCGTCGTGCCACCGATGAAAGGGATAGTTCCAATTCTTATACGCCTTCGTTTCGAACACGACGGGCGACAGCCTTTGCGGTCTCGTTTGGCGCGGTGACGACGGCGGCGACGCACCACCCCGCCCTGAGGGACCTACAGCCGGTGCAGTCTCGCAGCATGCGCTTCAAGCCAGTCGCGATAGGAACGGATTCCATCCTCCAGGGACACTTTGGGACGATAGCCCAGATCCCGCGCGGCCGCCGAAATGTCGAACCTTTCCTGCAGGTCGTCCCCGAGATCGGGACCCTCGGCCACCTCGATGTCGGCTTTAGGCATGATTTTGCGCACGACGCCGGCTATTTCTTCCAGTGTAACCCACGTGCCTCCTGTTACCGTATAGGTGGAGCGCGGCAGGCGCGGCCTGTCCAATGCCGCGACGAGCGCATCGGCGGCATCGTCGATATGGACGTACTGACGCGGGAAATCGCGGCCGAAGGGCAGACGTGTGGGACGCCCCTCCAGCGCGTCGGTGATCATGCTGCGGATCGTGCAGGCGGTCGTGCGCCTTGGCCCGTAGATCCATGAGAGACGCAGGCTGACACCGTCCACGCCATGCTGCTGCGCGTAGGAATGAACCAGATGTTCGCTGGCTGCCTTGCTGGCGCCATAGACAGTCGAGGGCTTCAGCGCCACGTCCTCCGGCACAGGGCCCGGCGGCGTCGGACCATAGGCGCTGGTCGACGAGCAGAACACCACGCGCGGTCCCCTGACGATCCGGGCCAGCTCGAGGATGTTGGCGGTTCCCACGATATTCACCTGCACCATCTGTGCAGGGCTGTCGGCCGCGACCATCGGGCCGGAAAATGCCCCGCAGTGAACGATGCCGGTGATATTGTTGCGCCGGGCAATGGTGTGAAGGCAGTGAATGTCGGTCACGTCACACTCGATCACCTCGCGCCCATCGATTGTCGCGGCCATGCGATCGATCGCCACGACCTGGCGATCCGACTTCTCGAGCATGACGCGAACGGCGTTTCCCACAAGTCCCGCCGCGCCTGTGACAAGCACGCATTCATTGCTCATTCCAGAAGTCCTTCCACATCTGCTCGAAGCTCAAGGATGGCGAAACGTCGTTTTCGAGGCTGACCTCGTGCCGGCGCCCCGTTGCCGGATGATCGGCAGGCGCGTCCCGCTTTCCAACGTTTTTCGCGGGCCACGTGCGGACCGGGCCCTTATTCGGCGGCGGCGCCAATCTCCCGGACCTCGAAGCGCGACAGGCTGATGTTGCTCTTGGCGTCGCCATCCTGGGCAGCCGCCATTTCGAATCCGACCAGAGAGCCGCCTTCCGGCGCCAGCGCCTCGAACTCGGCGACGGTCTGGTCGTTCAGCTTGAAAGTCACGGCATTGCCCTTCACCACGGCGGAGATCTCGAACTTGTCGCCGCTGGCGATTTTCTTGTCGCCGGGCAGCTTCGCCCAGGCCACAGGCGTCAACCAGCGATTGTCCTGAAGGCGTTGCACGGAATAGATGCCGACCAGCGGCGCGATCTCGAACGAATAGTAGTTCGCCAGGTCGGTGCCCCAGACGACCAGGCCGACATAGGGCTGGGTCTCGCATTTTTCGGCGTCGGTGCACTTGTAGGAAACCGTGAAGGAGGCGCAGGCAACGGCATTGTCGAAGAAACCCCACTGGCTCAGCGCCCGTTTCACACCGCCCGGCGCATAGGAAACCGACAGGCCATTGGCGTCGATCTTCTCGTTCTTGGCGTCCAGCGAAACGCCCCAGGCAGGGTTCATCTTCGCGAAGCTGTCATCCATCAGCACCCTGCCGCCCTCGCATGCCTGGCCGATGGAAGGAATCGCGATCATGCCGGCCGCCACCGCCATGGTCTTCAGAACTGCTTTCAACATGCTTCTCCCTTTTTTGCGCCGCCGGGCCGTCATAGGACGCTTGCGCGCAGATCTCGACGGCGCCGAACACTCGAACGAACCTGCCAACCTCGCGCCGACAACGCAATACGATTCGTCAGCCTGCGTCGCATTGGCCGCACCAATGGCGCTTGTGCGGCATCACGGTTTGAAATCCGCTGACCAGATCGCCGTTTTTGCCTTTGTTGCGCAATCCCCATATGCTTGGCGAAAAGCAGGCATTTGTGAGGGCTGCGTTACGATGTTTACCATCCGATGGGTCGTTCACCGTCATGAGACGGAGAAAACGATGTCCGAGACCAGCGATTTGCCGGATGCCGATTCCGTTGTCGCTTCATGCCTGGAAAGGCTGCCGCACATGAAGCTGGAGCATGTGGATGCGCCGCCGGACGGGTTTCTGATTTTCGACGAGAACAACCAGGAAGTGCGTCGCTGGTTTGGATCGGCAAGACCCTGACGCCAACCGGGCCTGACGGCCGGACGAGACCCGACGTGGTCGGCAACGAAATCGTTCGGCCAAGGCATCTTCTGTTGCGCATGATGGACGCGGTGACGCCTGAGCCGGGTTGGCACGATCCTTGAAAAAAGCACAGCCAGCGAATTTCGACCTGAGACACCGCGCGCGTTTGTGCACAATTGACACCGCGCCCGAATTAGGCGACCGCGTGGCATGGTGCGTATTGCGGCAAGGCAATGGCGGCACCGGGCCGGCAGCCAGTCGTGATCAGCATGAAG
>JBKJRE010000617.1:0-5081 GCA_046594775.1 Rhizobiaceae bacterium
AGTATTGCGGACATGTTCAAGCCGCTCATTTGACAGTCTCGTCTGATACCAGCTCGCCGCGCGAGAACTTCAGGACCCGGTCAAACATGGAGGCGTGCGACTCTGTCGATGTGATCCACAGGACGCCAAACCGCTCAACCTCCGAATGCGCCGTTTCCATGATACTGTGAACGACCTTTTCGACCGTACGGTTGTCCAGGGCGTTGAGCCCGCGATTGACGATGAGGAATTCGGGGCGTCTCAACAATACCCTTGCAAGTCCAAGCTGTTGACGCTGGGACAGAGACAAACGACGACCGCCCGACCCGATCTCGTAGTTCAATCCGCGTTCCAGCACGGCATAAGACAGGTCCAGTTCCTCGAGGATTTCGCGCAGCAACGCGCTGATCCGATCGACTGCCCCGGCCCGTCCGTCGACGATCCGGCCGAACAGGATGTTGTCCTGCAGCGATGCAAAGGGATTGATCTGGTCGGCATCATGGAACGAAAACTCCGATGCCAGATGCGGGGGCAGCTTTTCGCGAAATGTCATTCTCGCATCCACGACCGCCTTGCGAAGATCGTCATTGAGAAGGTCAAGGCGGTGGCGGGGCTCGCAGTAGCTCAATGCAACCCGGGTGAATCGCTGGCGATCTTCACTCGTGACATCGGCGAAATCGACGCCTTCCGTCTTTCCCAGGGATGCACTGTAGTCCGCAAGCTTTGTCGGATCTATCAAATCCAAACGCTCAAGGATCTTCATGTTGTCTGAAACTTCGCCAAACAGATCTACAATCACCCCCGACGCCTCTCGTCCAAGCTCGTAGAGCCTGCGATCCAGTCCATCGAGAGCCAGGAGCTTCCACAAAGGCGAGTCAGCAGGTATCTCGCTGGGCAGGTATTCGGGCGAAGAAACCGCCCCGAAAGCCAGATTCTGGAACATCGTCATCTGCGAATTGAAGCGGGTAACATCAAACGGCTCGACGTCGGCAGCGTTGTCGCCTCTGGTCAGGCGATCGAGGAATATCCTGCGCGCGTTGAGGAACATCTCTTCGCCATCGCCTCCCGTATCGTCTGCCAGTTTCGTGCGCAGCCCAAATGCGTAAAAGTCTTCCTCCAGCCTAACGGTGCGCAGCACTTTGGTAATACGATCCGCAAGTTCCTCCGTGCTCTTGGCTCCTGCTGCCTCATAATCGATCCAGTCCGCCTTGCGGTCGAGCAGGGGATTGCCGGACGCCTTTGCCTCCCGCGTTATGAGTTGAGTCATCGCGACAGCTTCAGGAGCAGGATTGAACGGCGCGTGACGAAGACCGCTCAACAGTGCGTCGCGCGCCGTTCCGTGCGCAAAAAACGGTTCTGCTCCCACATAGCCGATGCGGCGGCCGGTCTGCCATTCCGGGAGATTCGCAAGCGCATTGGGGCCCACATTGATTGTGCCTGCCGATGGCGTGACGAGCCTTGCAATCAGGTCGCCTATAACTTCGGCGCCGTCACCGCTTGCTCCGATCACGGCAATATCCTCATCGAGGCCGATCGTGAGATCAACCCCAGAGACGAGTGGCTTCCCCGATTCGTCGGTCGCCGACACCTGACGGAAAGCGAATGGCCCCTCAAGGCTCGGAACCGGTCCCGACTGGACTTCCTGGGAAGCCGTTGGCGACAATGGAGTGACGTCGAACGCATTGACGACCTGCAGATACTTCACCTGCACGTCGAGGCGTTGATAGTCCCAGTCGATGAGTTCCTTTACCGGCCCGGGCAGGTCCTTGTACGCGGCAATGACCGCCACGAGCTGCCCGATATCCAGACTGCCCCTGATCGCCAGTATGCCGCCACCAAGATAGAAGACGAACGGAGTAAATTGTGCCAGGAAGTTGTTGATGAACTTCACCATGAACTTCCACTGATAGAAGTCGAACCGGATGAAAAATATCCGGGCCAGGCGGTCAGCGATGTCGGATCGCTCGAAATTCGTTCCGTCGTTGAGCCTGATATCGGTTGCCCCGTCGACGATTTCGCTGACCCGGCCGGAGAGATCGCGTGCTGTCAGCTGACGTTGCAGAGCCAGTTGACGCAGCCTGCCGCGCAACTTCGGGATAAGTCCTGTCTGCAGGATCAGAATTGCGAGAGTCACAAGCCCGAGCACCCAGCTCTGGAGCATGATGAATATCAGCGCGGAGAGGGCCTGACCGATCAAAAACGCAGGCGTTGCAAAAGCTTCGCCGATGAAACCGCCAAGAGGATCGACCTCATCCTTGATCATGGTCGCGATTTCAGAGCTTCGAACCCTGCGATACTGGGCGAAGGGAAAACGCAGAACGCGGTCCACGAGCTGGTATCGGAGACGCCGCAGCATGCGTTCGCCGAGGCGGCCCTTGTAGGTGTTGATGTAGAGTTTGAACATGCCGTTGATCACGACATAGCCGAGGAAGGCCAGGCTGAGCGCGATCAAGGAGTTCATGCGGTCCAGTTCAAAGCCGCCAAACAGAGTCAGCGAGCCTTCGCCAAACGGATTGCTGATGACGATCGGCAAGACGTTCTGTGTGGCGTCGGGCGTCTCGAAGCCCTTGCCCTGGATCGGGCCATTGACGATCAGCTTGGGAATGTCGAACGCCAGGAAGTAGGTCGGCATCGACAAGGCGACGATGCATAGAATCCAGATTTGCTGCCGCCGGGAGTGCAGCCAGATGTATTTGAATAGGTTCCGCTCCATTCTGTCGCTCATAAGAGTCCATCCAGTTCAGAGTTCGGACCGCCCAATCTGGTCCTCCGCATTTCCTCGATCGTGAGGCGTTGCCTTGTCATGCGCTACTTGTACGGGTCCGCCGCGTCTCTCAAACCATCGCCGAGGAAATTGTACGCCAAAACGACCAGGATTACCGGAAGTACCGGCCACAAAAGCCAAGGATACAAAGCGACGGCATTGATGTTTTGTGCTTCGGTCAGCAACACGCCCCAGCTGGTGATCGGCGCCCTCAGGCCCAAACCCAGAAAGCTCAGGGTTGTTTCGCCGAGGATCATGGTCGGAATGGCAATGGTTGCGGTTGCGATAAGATGAGACGCAAAGCCGGGGATCAGATGGCGCGAGACGATGCGGAAGCTGCTTGCGCCCATGACCTGCGCCGCCGACACATAGTCCTCCTCACGCAGGGCGAGGAGCTTGGAACGAACTGTTCTCGCCAGTCCGGTCCAGTCGAGAAGTCCCAAAATGACGGTGATGCCGAAATAGACGAAAATGGGTGACCACGTAATCGGCAGGATCGCTGCAAGAGCCAGCCAGAGCGGAATTGACGGGATGGACTGGATGACCTCGATCAAACGCTGGCTGATTACATCGAAAAGGCCGCCATAATACCCGGCCATGCCGCCGATGACGATACCAAGCACAAGGCTGACACCAACGCCGAGCAGGCCGATGGTGAGCGAAATGCGGGCGCCGTAGATAATGCGGCTCAGGACATCCCGGCCCAGCCGGTCGGTGCCGAGTAGAAAGAGGGTGCCGCCCTCGGCGGGACAGGCGATGTGGAAATCTCCGGGAACCGCCCCCCAGAAGTCATATTTGTCGCCGCTGCAAAACCACCGGATCGTCTCGATTTTCTCGGTATTCGGAAGATACTCGCGCTTGAGGTTCGTCATATTCAACTTGAAGTCGTAGCCGTATACGAACGGCGCTCGCAACTCGCCGTTATGGAACAGGTGAACTGTCTGCGGCGGCGCATAGATGCTGCCGGAATGGCGACTGTGCAGGTTGTACGGCGCCAGAAACTCCGACACGAGAATCGAGACATAGAGCAACCCAAGGAATATCGCAGAGATCAGCGCCGGCTTGTGACGCCTGAACTTCCACCACATAAGGCGTAGCTGTGACGCTTCGAATAGAGATTTCTGGGCATCCGTATAGTGGTAGATCGCCTCTGGATCGAAAGGTGCGTCGGTCACCGTGTGCGGCAACCTGGAAGCGTTCTGCGGCAATGTCATTTGCGTACTCCGCCGCTAAGACGAATGCGCGGATCGAGGTATGCAAGCGCGATATCGGAAATGAGAACGCCCACCACTGTCAGCAGAGACAGAAACATCAGGAACGACCCTGCCAGATACATGTCCTGGCTCTGCAATGCGGAAATGAGCAGCGGGCCTGTGGTTTCGAGCGACAGAACGATGGCCACAACTTCTGCGCCCGAAATCACCGCCGGCAGCAGCGAGCCGATGTCGGAAATGAAGAAGTTCAGCGACATGCGCAGCGGATATTTTACCAGCGCGCGGAACGGATGCAGCCCTTTGGCCCGCGCGGTGGTGACATATTGCTTTTGCAGCTCGTCGAGCAGATTGGCGCGGATGCGGCGGATCATGCCGGCGGTGCCCGACGTTCCTATGACGACAACAGGCACCCACAAATGGTCGAGCACCGACATGAACTTGGCCCAGCTCATCGGCTGTCCGACGAAATTAGGGTCCATCAATCCGCCGATCGATGTCCCCAGCCAGACATTGGCAAGATACATCAGGACAAGGGCGAGCAGGAAGTTTGGCGTTGCCAGACCGAGCAGCCCAAAAAAAGTGAAGCCATAGTCGCCCCAGCTGTATTGGCGCGTGGCCGAATATATGCCTATCGGGAATGCGATCAGCCAGGTGAAAATGATCGTCACCACGCTGACCAGGATCGTCAAATATAGCCTGTCGCCAACCACTGCTGTGACGGGCAATTCGTAGGCGAACGAGTAACCGAAATCGCCCACGAACATGCCTGAAACCCACGTAAAGTAACGCTGGACCGGGGATTTGTCGAAGCCGTACTCGTGCCGCAGATACTCGATCTTTGCGGTATCGACCGCCTCGCCCTGCGCCTGCAATTCCGCGATATAGCTCTCAAGATAGTCGCCCGGCGGCGCTTCGATGATGGCGAAAATCAGCGCGCTTGTGATGATCAAGGTCGGGATCATCAGAAAAATGCGACGGACGATATAATAGAGCATGGGAGTCAGACCGCCGTTTCGGAACGCTGTAGCGCCGTCGCAGTGAGAGACCGCCGGATTGCACTCAAGCCAGCCACGCCGTGAAAGACGTTGCAGTCCTTGCTCTCACAGCCGGTGCCGGCTTCTGTT
>JBKJRE010000166.1:0-3396 GCA_046594775.1 Rhizobiaceae bacterium
CCGACGACATCCTGCACGCCGAAATAGCGGTGATGAAACGCGCCTATTGGCTGGGCCGCGACGCGGGTCACCCCAGCAAGATGCTGCAATGTTCGATGCGCGTTCAGGATCAGGGGCCCGGTGGGGCTGCCTCCAGCGGGCATATCGCCGACCTGGCGGGGGGCGATTTCGTTTACACCTGCCCGCCCGGCTACATCGCGCAACTGATGCAGGCCGAAGACCGCCTGCCGCCCTTCGACGCGCAGGCCATCCACCGCGAACCACCGACGGAGGTCATGCACCGCCTGATGCAGCTGCCCTATTTCCGCAAGGCCTATGACTTCGACGGCATGGCACCCGCTGAATTCGCGCAGTTCGCGGCCTTTGCCGTGACGGCAGGCGAATTCGCCACCGCCACCCGCAAGACGGTAGATTTCGTCGCCCGAGCCCTCGAACCTGCCCTGTTGCGAGCGCAATGAGTGCCCCATTCCCCCGACATGAAGGAGCCGCGCATGGCTGATGCAATTCTGGTGCCACAGGTCGGGCAGGATCTGACCGAGGCCAAGATCGTCGCGATCAAGGTGAAACTGGGCGACAAGGTCGTCAAAGGCGATGTCGTCGCCGAGGTGGAAAGCGAAAAGGCAACCTTCGAGGTCGAGGCCTTCGCCTCCGGCACCGTGATCTCGCTGCCCTATGCCGAAGGCGATCTGGCCCCGGTGCTCGAACCGCTGATGCATCTTGGTCAGCCGGGAGAGGAGATCGGCGGCTCTGTGCCTGGACCCGTCCCGGCCACGGATGCTGCGCCCGCCCCGACTCCGACCGCCGATCCCGCCCCGCCAACGCCTGCGCCGCAAGCGCAACCAGATGGCAATCGGAGATCCTCGCCTTTGGCGCGGCGGGTGGCGGCCCAGAACGGCCTTCAGATCAACCTCATCGCCGGCACCGGGCCACGCGGCGCGGTGGTGTTGCGCGACCTCACGGCGGCTCTGAAAGCCCGGACCGCCCCACCAGTGACCCTGCACGACGGCGCGAACCTGCAAACGTTGCAGCCGGGAACAGGCGCGCCGGTCCTGTTCCTGCATGGATTCGGGGCCGAAACTGCTGCGTGGCTACCCCTGCTGGGGCGAATCGCGCTGCCCAATCCCATGCTGGGGGCCGATCTTGCCGGGCATGGGGCGATGGCGCAGTCAACCCCGCCAGACTTCGACCTGCTGGTCGATGACATGGCGCAGCGCTTGAACGATGCGGGCATCGGCACGGCGCATCTGGTCGGGCATTCGCTGGGCGCTGCGGTCGCCACAGCCCTCGCGGATCGCGGCACGCTCGACATCCGGTCGCTGACCCTGATCGCGCCCGCAGGGCTTGGGCCATGGATCAACGGCGATTTCATCTCCGGTTTCACGGCGGCACAGACCGAAGGCGCGCTGCGTGTCTGGATGCGGCATCTGGTCCATGACCCCGACCGTCTGGGCGAAGCCATGGTTCGCGGTGCCTTTGCCGCCCGCCAGGATGCCTCCCGAGCCCGTGCGCTCGGCCTCGTTGGCCGCGCGCTGTTCGAGGGGGACACGCAGCTTTTCTCGGTCCGGCAGGCGCTCAACCGCCTCGACTGCACATGCCGCGTGATTTTCGGCCAGCAAGATGCCATCCTGCGCCCCATAGATTGCGATGCCCTACCCGGCGCGGTCGCCGTGCACAGGCTCGCTCAGGTAGGACATTTGCCGCAGGTCGAAGCCGCAGCACTTGTGGGTCGGCTGATTTCTGAAACGATCCGATCAGTCGGCTGACAACCGCAAGGCGGACAAAGAAGCGCAAGCCTTTCGACAACGTTCCATAGGACTGCACCATAGGGGGAGACATCATGGCAGACACTTTGACCGCAAACCGGACTGGTCCCGTCGAGGAGATGCTGACCCGTTTCGGTGCGGCCGTCGAAACAGGCGACGCCGCAGCCGCAGCCGCCTGTTTCGAACCGGACGGATATTGGCGCGACCTTGTCAGCTTCACCTGGAACATCGTCACGCTGGAAGGGGCGAAGGCCATCACGGAGATGCTAGCCACGCAGCTTCCCTCGGTCAAACCCTCCGGTTTTCGCGTGGCTATGGGCGAGACTGCCGACAATGCCGCCGAGATGCAGCAGGCCTGGATCGACTTTGACACCGCGACCGGGCGCGGGCACGGCCATATCCGCATCCGCAACGGCAAGATCTGGACGCTGCTGACGACGCTGCGCGAACTCAAGGGGTACGAGGAGCCTTCGGGCCCGACCCGACGCCCAGGCACTGAACACGGGGCCGCCGCCGACCGCAAATCCTGGGCTGAAAAGCGCGTGGCGGAAGCGGATGCCCTTGGCGTCACGACGCAGCCCTATGTCGTCATCATCGGCGGCGGTCAGGGGGGCATCGCGCTTGCCGCGCGGCTGCGGCAACTCGACGTGCCCACAATCGTGATCGAAAAGAACGCCCGCGCCGGTGACAGCTGGCGCAAACGCTACAAGTCGCTTTGCCTGCATGACCCGGTCTGGTACGACCATCTGCCCTATCTGCCCTTCCCCGCGAACTGGCCGGTTTTCACGCCCAAGGACAAGCTGGGCGACTGGCTGGAAATGTATACCCGCGTTATGGAGCTGAACTATTGGTCCGCAACCACCGCGACCCGCGCGGAATTCGACGCGGATGCTAAGGAATGGCGTATCCACGTCACCCGTGACGGCAAGGATATCGTGCTGCGGCCCAAACAGCTTGTGCTGGCCACGGGGATGTCGGGCAAGGCCAATATCCCCGTTTTCCCCGGTCAGGACGTGTTTACCGGCGAACAGCAGCATTCCAGCCGCCACCCTGGCCCGGACGCCTATCGCGGCAAGAAGGTGGTCGTGATCGGGTCTAACAACTCGTCGCACGATATCTGTGCGGCGCTATGGGAAGGCGGCGCGGACGTGACCATGGTGCAGCGGTCCACCACGCATATCGTGCGGTCGGACCCGCTGATGAAACACGGGATGGGTGCGCTTTATTCGGAAGAGGCCGTCGCGGCCGGGATGACGACGGACAAGGCCGATCTGACCTTTGCCTCAATCCCCTATGCGGTGCTGCCCACGTTTCAAAAACCCATCTATGACACAATCCGCGCCGAGGATGCGGCGTTTTACGACGGTTTGGCCAAGGCCGGGTTCCTGCTGGATTTCGGCGATGACGAAACCGGGCTGTTCATGAAATACCTGCGACGCGGCTCAGGCTATTACATCGACGTGGGCGCCAGCCAGCTGATCGTCGACGGCAAGATCAAGCTGAAATCCGGCAGCGACGTCGACCGGCTGACCAAGACCGGCGTACTTCTGAAAGATGGCACGGAACTGCCCGCCGATTTGGTGATCTATGCCACCGGCTATGGCTCGATGAACGGCTGGGCGGCGGATCTGAT
>JBKJRE010000319.1:0-9294 GCA_046594775.1 Rhizobiaceae bacterium
ATCGACAGATCGACCCGACCAGCAGCAGCCAGTTTTGCCGCAAGGTAGCCGCCGATTGCGCCAGCGCCGAAGACAGTGATGCGCATCAGCCGAGGCCGAGTTTTGCAGCCAAGCCGATGCGTTGCAGCTTGCCGGTCGCGCCTTTGGGAATTTCCTCCAGAATCAGGACCCTGCGCGGCACCTTGAAATCAGCCAGCCGCTCCGAGCAGAACCCCCTGATCTCCCCTTCTGTGGCTGACAGTCCTTCCCGCAACACAACTGCGGCGGCGACCTCTTCACCAAGCTTGTCATGCGGAATGCCAAAGGTGACAACCTGCGCAATTGCCGGGTGGTCCATCAGCACGTCGTCGACTTCGAGCGGCGAGATTTTTTCGCCGCCGCGATTGATGATTTCCTTCAGCCTTCCCGTCACGCGCAGATAGCCGTCCTCATCAAGAACACCCTGGTCGCCGGTGTGAAACCAGCCATGCGCAAAGGCGGTGGCGTTGGCCTCGGGGTTCTTTTCGTAGCCGGCTGTGACATTCGGCCCACGAATGACGATCTCGCCGCCATGGCCGGTCTGCATCAGCAGCCCGTCAGGCGACATGATGGCTACCTCGGGACCGGCGGCGGCGCCGACACTTCCCGGCTTGCGCAAATTGGGCGGCAGCTGGTTCGAGGTCATCTGGTGGGCTGCCTCGGTCATCCCGTAGGACTCGATAACCGGGCAACTGAAGGTCGACTCCAGCTCGGCCATGACCTGCGCTGGCAACGACGCTGAAGAGGAACGGATGAACCGGAGGTTTGAGGCCTGAACCACATCGGGATTGCGGGGTGCGCGCGACAGGATTGCCTGATGCATCGTGGGCACTGCCGTGTACCAGGTTGGCTTGAAGTCACCCAGCCATTGAAACACGCGCAGTGCGTTGAAGCCCGGCGAGCAGATCACACTGCCGCCGGCTGCCAACGATGAAAGCACCGCCGCGATCAGTCCATGAATGTGGAACAGCGGCATGATGTTAAGGCAGACATCGGATGGCTTGAGGTCGAGCGTCGCACCTATATTGGCGGCTGATGCCGCCAGGTTGCCGTGACTGAGCGGCACAAGCTTGGGACGTGAGGTTGTGCCGGAGGTGTGAAGCAGCAGCGCAATATCGTCGTGCTGAGCGAAGCCAGGTTGGACGGGCTGACCGATCGCAGATCCCTCTATGCGGAATCTGCCAGCCGGCGCGTCCTTCAGAGGAATCAGTCGCAATACGCCGATACCCAGGCGCTTGGCGACTTCGACCGCCGGTCCCTGCTCGTCTTCGCCGACCAGGATTGCCTGGGGGTCGATGTCACCCAGGTAAAAATCCAGCTCCTCGGCACGGTAGGCGGGGTTGAGCGGCGCCGTGGCAACCGTGGCGGCCAGCGCAATAAAGGATGCCGCCATTTCCGGTCCATTCGGCAAGACGATGGCGACACGGTCGCCGCGCCCGATGCCGAGCTTGTTCAGTTCCTGTGCGGTCTGGCCAATCTGTTCGCGCAGGCCGCCATGGCTGAGCATCTCTCGATCGGGCGCGCCAATGGCGGGCTCATCGTCACGCCCCGCTGCCATGAGTTCGATGATCGACGCGGCGCGCGCCTTGTCGTTGCTGCTCACATATTCCTCCCGGTCATTGCGGCTGCGACCCTAGTGGCGAACCATGCCGGCGTCGACATTCAATGTCTGGCCAGTGATCCAGCGCGCATCCTCGGAGGCGAGAAAGCTGACGACGTCGGCGATGTGCTCGGGTTGCCCCTTGCCCTTCATCGCCTGCAGCATCTCGACGAATTCGAAGGCGCCATTGTGCGGGCTTGCCTTGACGCCATCGCTTTCGATGAGCCCCGGCGTCACGGCGTTGGCTGTGATGTTGTACTTGCCGAGTTCGGTTGCCAGCGCCCTTGTGAAACCGATGACGCCGCCCTTGGCCGCGACATAGGCGGCCATGTTCGGCGTGCCGGCAAAGAAGGTATTGGAGGAGATGTTGATGACGCGGCCGGGTTTGGCTGCGGCGCGCATCTGGTCGGTCGCCGCGCGGGTGACGATGAAGGTACCGGTGAGGTTGACGTCTATGATCTTGCGCCAATGCTCAAGGTCAACATCATCCCAGGCAACAAAGGGAACAATGCTGGCATTGTTGACCAAAATGTCGATACCGCCGGTCTTGTTGATCTCTTGAAACATCGCTGCAACCGCCTGCGGATCCGCGATATCGACTGTGAGGGCACGCGTCTTGCCCCCGATATCGGCGGCTGCCGCCTTGGCGCCTTCGCCGTTCACGTCGGCGATGAAAACGGTCGCGCCGTCGGCGGTGAGCCGCGCTGCGATCGCCTTGCCGATTCCCTGTGCCGCGCCCGTGACGAGCGCCGTCTTTCCTGCCAGCCGGTCGGTCATTGAATGCTCCTGTGATCCCTTTGAGTGCAATTTTCAGGCGTCGGCGTCGATGACGGCAAGTGCCGCCTCTATGCCCTTGCCGATCTGGTAGTTGCCGCCCGCCGCGTTCATCGCGCCGCCGAGTGCTGTCAGCGCGACGATGGCGTAGATCGGCTGGGCCGTCGGCCCCATGTGGCCGATGCGAGTCAACTTGCCGAGCGTCTCGCCGCGGCCCGACGACAGCACGACACCGTAGCGTTCGCGCGCCGACTGGCGCAGCTGCTTCTCGTCGACGCCATCTGGCGTTCGAACCGAAGTGGTGGTCGGTGAGGCGATATCGTCGCTCGCGGCCCAGACCGAAAGTCCCATGGCGTTGACCCCGGCACGCATCGTCTTTGCTGTCAGCGCATGGCGGGCCCAGACGGCTTCCGGCCCCTCGTTGAGATAGAGGTCGAGCGCCGCATCCAGTCCGTTGACCTCGGCTACCGATGGCGTGAATGGAAACGGCTGGTTTCTGGACCAGGCATCCTCCCAGTCGAGAATCGACAGCATGGAAGCGCGCGGGGCGAGCTTGTTGGCCTTCATCTTCGACCAGGCCCGATCGCTTACGCCTAAAAGGGTTAGGGCTGGCGGCGCACCGAGGCACTTTCCCGGCCCGGTGACATAGATGTCTGCCTTGCAGTCGTCGGGGTGGGTATTCATCCCGGCGAAAGAGGAGACAGCATCGACGATCAGGTATCCGCCTTGCTCCGACACCAGCGCGCCGATCTCGTTGATCGGGTTGATGGTGCCCGACGGCGTGTCGTGATGGCAGACGGAGACGACGGTTATTTCGGGATGCGCCTTGAGCATGTCGGCGACCGATTGCGGATCGATGGCCTCGTTATAGGGCACTTCGATTTCGAGGAGATGCGGCGAATAGCGTTTTGCCCAATATCCGAAGCCTTTGCCATAGACGCCCGAGACGAGGTTGAGCACGACGTCGTCGGGCGTGATCAGCGAGGCGGCAGCGGCCTCCAGTCCGAGCACCGGCTCGCCATGCAGGATCAGCGGCATGTTGGTGAGCCTCAAAGCCTTCTTCGCCTTCAACACGACGTTTTCGTAAAGCAATTGGAATGCCGGGTCGTAGTCGTAGAGCACGGTGCGGCCAAGCGCCGAAAGCACCTCCGGATAGGCGTTCACCGGTCCGGCGGTAAGGGTCATCACCGGCTTGGCGTGGTCGGAATAGCGCATGGGTCTGTCTCTCCGCGATTTGCCCGCTTCAGGTGTAGAACTGCGTGCCGGTCTGGTAGGTCTCGAAGCTCTCCATGTCGTGTGAGAAGAACAGCTCCGCGTCGTGATCCTCGGCGTATTTCCTGATCTTGTGCATCGATTCGATGCCCTTGACCGGGTCGATGTGGAAGGACGCCTGGCACAGCGTCTCGAGGCTTCTGCGCGTATAGGCGGCGTCGAGCACCAGCATCATCGGCCGCCGGTTGGCGAGTTCAATCATAACAGCGTAGTTGCCGACGGCGTGGCCCGGCGCGTAGATCATGTGCACGCCTTTGGCGAGCTCGAAGTCGCCCTCGACGCCTTCAAACGTGGTGTTGGCGCGCGTCGCATTCGGCAGCAGCTGGTCGGTCACGCCGCGGGCTTCCGCCGCCTCTACCGAGAAGCTGAGATCAGAGTAGCCGAGGTGCTCGAACGGGGCGGGGTTGCACGCCTGCGGCACTTCCAGTTTGTGGCAGATCTTGCGTGCGTCGGGAAAATACTTGTTGCCGCCGCAATGGTCGAAGTGGAAGTGGGAGTTGAAGACGACGTCGATGTCCTTAGGTTCCAGCCCGATCAGATTGAGGGCGCCGGGCATCGTCTGATCCTTATTCTGGATCGGCTTCTCGAATGGCAGCACCTTCATGACGTGATCGTAGTCATAACCGGTGTCGATCATGAACCGGCCCTCGGGATGGTCGATCAGGACGGAATAGCTCGGAAAGCGCACCTCGCCGCCGGGGCCGCGATTCCAGAAAATGTGGTAGCCGTCGAGGACGAGCGAGCCGCCGTCGAGAAAATAGACCTTGGTGTCCGTCATGTTTCACCCTCCTTCTGTGCGCGGGTTCCCGCCGCGTCCGTTAGTTGCAGTCAGCGCGCTCCGCGCTCATAGGGAATGCCCAGTGCCGCCGGCAGGCTGGCACGCCGTCCGAACAGTACGAGCATGATCATCACTGCCAGGAAAGGCAGCATCTGGATGACGTCGGTCGGAATGTTGATGCCGGCGACCTGCATGGCCGTCGTCAGCGACAGGCAAACACCGAACAGCAATGCGCCGAATAGCACCCATATTGGTCGTCCGCGCGCCAGCATGGCAAGCACGATGCCGAGAAAACCAGCTCCGTTGGTGATGAAGGGAATGAACAGTCCGGCGCCGACATTGGCAAGATAGGCACCACCGAGACCGGCCAGCGCACCGGTTGTCAGAACGGCGACCATCCGGGTGCGCACGACATCGACGCCGGCCACATCAAGCGCTGCCGGCTTATCGCCTGCCGCCTGGAGGTTAAGTCCAAGCTGGGTGCGCCGGTAGATGAAGCTCATCACCAAGACCAGCGCGACGGCCAGGTAGACGAGCAGATGGTGTTTGAACAACGCCGGGCCGAGCACCGGAATGTCTGACAGCAACGGGATGACGGTAGCGTCAGCGGCGGGCAGGCGCGGATAGCTGCGCGAGAACTGGAAATGATGCAGCAGGGCAGTCAACCCCTCGAGTCCAAGCGTCAGGGCAATGCCAATGACGATCTGGTTGAGACCGAGCCGGACGCAGAGTAATGCCATCATCAGCGCAACAGCCATGCCGCCGAGCGCTCCGGTCAGGAAGCCGAACCAGAGCGAGTCCGAATAGAAGGCGCCAACGAATCCCAGATAGGCGCCGCAGATCATCATGCCCTCGATGCCGATGTTGAGCACACCGGCCTTTTCAGACATCTGCTCGCCAAGCCCTGCGAGCAGCAGCGGGATAGCAGCGGTGACGGCGCCAAAGAGCAGGGCGCTAAGGAAAACTTCGCTGAACAGGCCGGTCATCGCTCAGGCCTTCCGCGCCTGGTTGTGGCGGTGGTCGAAATATTCCGCCAGCGCCAGCATGATGAGCACGATGGCGACTAATACCAGCGTGAAGGTGTTGGGCACACCGACGCGGCGCGCGGCACTCTCGCCGCCGATCGACAGCACTGACAGCAGGAAGACGAAGCCGATCGCTGCAAACCCATTCATGCGAGCCAGGAATACCGCAGGGATGACGGCCATTCCGTAGGCCGGGTTCCAGTCTGCACGGACATTGCCTTGAACGCCGAGAATGTCGATGGCTCCGCCAAGGCCAATCAGAGCGGCCGACAGCGCAAATACCGCTACCGTCAGCTTCGGGACGCCTAGTCCCGCATGTATTGCGGCGCGCGGATTGGCGCCGACGATGCGCAGCTTCAGGCCGAAAGCGGTGCGCGTCATCATCATATGAACGGCGATAATCGCGACCAAGCCAAACAACAGTCCGCTGGTGATGGTGGTGTCGAAAAGACGCGGCAGTCGGTCTTCAACCGGGAGGGTCCGGGTCTGCGGCACGGTGGTCGCGGGGTCGAGAAAGACCAGCTTGACCAGAACATTGGCGAGCGAAGTGCCGAGAAAGGTCATCATCAACGTGGTGATGATCTCGTTGACTCCCTGGTAGGCGCGTAGAAGCGCCGGCAGCAGCGACCAGACCATGGCGACCGCCGTAGCCAGCACGAAGGCGCAGAGTAGCGCCAGCCAGCCCGGCATCACCGCGACCAAAAGCGGCGCGCTTGCTGCAGCCGTGACCGCACCGAGCAAGAACTGGCCGTCGCCACCGAGATTCCACATACCGGCCCGGAAAGCCACAATCAGTCCAGCCGCGATGAACAGCAGCGGCGCCATCCGCGTCAGTGTCTGCTGGATGCCGAGCGGCGATAGCAGACCGCGCTGCACAACGGTGCTGTAATAGGCGAGTGGGTCAACTCCTACCGCAAGCAGGATTGCGCCCGCTATAACCAGAGCAGCCACAATCGGACCGAGCGTCATCCCTAAACGATGCAGGAGACTGCTTTCTGATGAAGCGGGGGACGTATCGACCACAGCTGCTTCGGGGCGTCCTGTTGCTTCAACGCTCATGCCGCCAGCCCGATCATCATGCGGCCGATCCGGCTGCGCACCTCGCCTTCATTCCTGACTTCTCCGACGAGTTTGCCATTGGCTATTACAGCGATCCGATCGCACATGCTCAGCAGCTCTTCCAGATCCGTGGAAATTAGCAGAATTGCCAGTCCGCGCGCTGCGGTGTCACGGATGCGCTGGCGCGATGCAAGGGTGTTGGCAAGATCGAGACCATAGGTCGGCTTGTTGAAGATCACCACTTTGGCACCATCGGCCAGTTCGCGCGCCAGCAACACCTTCTGTATGTTTCCGCCTGACAAGCGCCCCACTGGGGTCTGGAGGCTTGGGGTGCGAACATCGTATTCGCGTACTAGCCCGGCTGCCGCCTGGTCGATTTCACCACGCCGCTCGACGCCGCCGCGCCAGAAGGGCGCTTCGCCAACCTGCTTGAGGAAGAAGTTGATTGAGACCGGGAAGGCTCCGACGGTGCCTTCGCCGAGCCGGTCATCGGTCAGGTAGCGCAGGCCCGCCACGCGGCGCTCGCCGACGCTCAATGGGTCAATCAAGCGTCCTTCCAGTTCGATGGAACCGGAAGTGGCCCGAAGTTGGCCCGACAACGCTTCAGCCAACTCCTTCTGCCCGTTGCCGTCAATGCCGGCGATCCCGAGTATTTCGCCCGGCCTTATGTCGAAGGAAACACTTGAAAGACCGGGCGAATCCGCACTCGGTGCAACCGAAAGATCGCGGACCCGAAGCAGCGGTGCTGCCTCGGTTTGTGCGAACTCGACCGGCCGCGTTTCGGCTTCGGGATCGTCCGTCTGCTTGCCAAACATCATCTCGACGATCTCGGAAATCACCGCCTGGCTGCCCATGGAACTGAAGCGCGCCGGGCTGATCTCGCCAACCTTTCGGCCGAGTTTGAGCACCGAAATACGGTCGCCGAAGGCAGCCGCTTCCTTGAGCTTGTGGGTGATGAAGACGATAGCCATGCCCTGCTCGACCAGGCGGCGCATCAGGGCGCCGAGTTCCTCAATGCCCTGTGGCGTCAGCATCGACGTGGATTCATCGAGGATAAGAAGCCGGCTGTTGCGTACCATGGCGCGCAGGATCTCGACCTGCTGCTGTTCGCCGAGCGACAGATCCGACACCTTGGCATGGAGCCGGACCGATATGTTCAGGGATTTGGTGATTGCAGAGACGCGCTGTTCCAATTCCTCAATCTTGGGGCGCTGCCACCAAGGTCCGCCGAGCAACAGGTTTTCCGCGACGGTTAGGCTGGGCACCAGCATCATGTGCTGAAAGACGGTGCCGATGCCGAGGGAAAGTGCGTGGCGCGGCGAGGTGATCGGCGTGGGTTTTCCATCGACCAGGATACGGCCTGCGTCGGGTTGCAGTAAACCCGAGAGCATGCCGATCAATGTCGACTTTCCGGCGCCGTTCTCGCCAAGCAGTACATGCACTTCGCCAGCCCGAATGGCCAGGTCAACGCTGTCATTGGCGACGACGCCAGGGAACCGTTTCGTCACTCCTTCGAGAACGACGATCACCGGGTTTGCAGTTTCCGTCGGGCTTGCAGCTTTGGCCATTATTTGTCCGGGCAGTAAAACCGATAGGGCCGGGGCGGCGTTTGCCGCTCCGGCCCATTCGTCAGACTATTCGGCGACACTTGTCATCAGTGCCCGCACTTCCGCGGCATCATAGACTGGCTCGACCTTGATCTTGCCGGAGATCACGTCGTCCCGAAGCGCCTGGATCTCGGTCCAGGTTTCAGCCGGAATGGCGTCGGTCTTGAGAAGCTTGACCGAATCATCCTTGAGGCCGATCGAGTAGCTCTTTGTGCCAAACGTGTCGGCCTTCAGGTCCTGGATCATCGCGGTATAGACCGGGGTGATGTCCCAAACGACCGAAGAGAGCAGGAAGCCCTTGTCGATGGGCGTCTTGTCGCCGATCACGTCGATGAAATAGACCTTTCCGCCATCGCCGGCCTTGGTCGTCTCGACCGCCTGCAACATGCCGAAGCTCGAGCCATTGCCCTGCCCAAAGATGACATCGGCGCCCGAGGCGATGACACTTTCGGTGACGCGCTTGCCGCCGGCGGCATCGCTGTAGGCGGCTGGTCCGATCACCGCGTAGGTAACCTTCACGTCCGGGTTTTCGGCCTTGACGCCCTGTGCGAACGCAGCTGACTGCGAGTTCCATGAAGGCGGCTCGCCGGAGACGACGATTCCGACCGACTTCGAGCGTGACATCTTGGCGGCCAGACGACCTGCGAGATAGGCACCCTCGTGGCCGCTCAGCGTATAATCTGCGACAAGACCCTTCTCAAGTCCGGTCGGGGTGTCGACAATCGCCACGGGAACATTCAGTTCCTTGGCGATTTCCGGCGCAGCGGTGTTGTAGCCGCTTGCGTGTGCGATCATCAGGCTGGCCCCGTCAGCCGCCAGTTCGCGCAGGGTCGGGCGCACATCGCCATAGCCGAGACCCTGGGCAATGACGACCTCCACGCCGGCGGCTTTTGCGGCGGCCTTGGCTGCATCGACGCCCTGCTGGTTCCAGCCATAGTCGGTGCCTTCTTCGGGTGTGAGGATGGCGATGGATTTCACTTCGGCAGCATAAGCGCTGCCCAATACGAACGTGCCGAGCAGCACGGCGCTAACGCTGCTTTTAAGATGTTTCAACATTGAAGTCTCTCTTTTGTTGTCCGATTGATTTCTTTTTCTTTTTATTATTGCGCTTTAAGCGAGGTATATTGTAAGCCCTAAACAAAGAGGCCCACACAAATGCTA
>JBKJRE010000374.1:0-4370 GCA_046594775.1 Rhizobiaceae bacterium
CGTCATGATTGAGCATGGGCGACGACGCGTTTTCGCTGCTGATGTCGGCGGCATTGGGAATGTTTGACACGTCAATCGGCTGGATAAGCTTTTCAGAGAACGCCTGATCGTTGAACGCGGCATTGATCATGACGACATCGTAGAGCCCCGGATTCGTCCTGAGCTTGGTCAGCATTTCCTGTTCGGAATTGAAGAAGTCGTTGATTACCTTGTTGCCGGTCGCCTTTTCGAAAGCTTCGACCGCCCATGGCTCATCGGCGCCATAACCTTTCCAGTTGAGTACATGAAGTTCGTCGGCGCTGGCCGCAAACGCCATCGATACAAGCACGGTTGTCGCCGTCAGCAATCCAGTCAGTCTACGCATGGTATTCCTCCTTTGTTGTTCGCGCGTTCGTCAAGCTCTCGCCAGTTTGGCAGTGTGATCAGGCCTGCGGGCCAGGAAGCCTTCGATCTCCAGATGAGTGGGGGCAGACGCCCCCCCGTGTCGGGTCACCGACAGGGCTGCCGCCGCATTGGCGTAGCGGGCCGCTTCCATCGGGTCGACGCCGCGCGCGAGCGCGCTGACAAAACTGCCAATGTGCGTGTCACCTGCCCCGTTCGTGTCGACCGCCGCCACCCTGAATCCTGGAATCTCGGCGAATCGTCCGTCGGCCAGCCGGACGAAGCTGCCTGCTGCGCCGGCGCGCAGCACAATGCCCTGAGCGGTGAGGCAATGCTCTTCCAACAAACGCTTGGAGACGTGTTCGGGCACGCCATCTCCGGCAATGACGCCGGCCTCGACCTCGTTGCAGCTGAGCCAGGTGGTGCGTGCCAACACGCGCGACAGAATGTTTCGAGGAATCCGATCGACGACCGGCGTCGGGTCGAACACCAGCGGAATGCCTTCGGGCAATGCTTCGAGCCAGGCGGCCAGTGCGCCTCGGCTGCCGGGGTAGCTCAGCGTATAGCCGGATGCGAACACCCAGTCCTGCGGCGCCAAAGGGATTGCCGCCACGTCTTCGGCGGTCACTATTCCTTCCGCGCCCGGCCAGGACACGAATGTGCGCTCGGCGTCCGCAGTGATGAGTACGACACAATTGCCAGAATCCAGTTTCGGGTATGGCGCGGCGAGTCGCTCGATCTGTTCGGCGTCGAGCGCGGTGCGCAGGAAATCGCCGTCCGGCCCGGTTCCGTGCTGTCCCGCAAACAATACGGGAAGTCCGGTCCGCGACGCCGCTACCATCATGTTGAAGCCGCCACCCGCGCCGCGCACATAACTGGTCGCGATGCGCTCGCTTCCGGATGCCGGCAAAGCCTCTATGCGATAGACGTAATCGACTACCGCACTGCCGATGTGGACAAGGCGCGCAGCGGTCATGCGGCAGCGTCCTTTCCGTCACTTCCCTTCCCCATCCGCGCTGCCACAAGATCTCCGGCGAGTTGGCGCATGGCTTCAAGGTCAATGCCCCTGAGTCCTGCAACCTGGGTCGGGGGCAAGTTCGCGAATCCGGTGCAGGCGCCGGCGATGCCGGCGGCAATCGCGCCGATCGTATCGGTGTCGCCGCCCAGATTGGCGCTGATGACCGCTGCCTTCCAGGGGTCGCCGTCCGCGACTTCAAGCACGGCGAACGCTGCCGGAACGGATTGCTGCGAAGCCACGCCGGTGCCCACCAGATCCACAATAAGCCGGATGGCGTCTGCCTGGCTCTTGCCCTGGACGAGCTCGCGTGCCCAGGCGATCCGTGAAGCGATATCCGGCCCGGCAATCCAGTATCCTTGTTCAGCGCCTAGCCGCGCCGCTGCGATGGCCTGTTCGGTCGCGTCTCTCCAGGATCCGCCCGAGACACCATGACTGACCGCAGCGGCAACGGCTGCTGCCGCGGCGATGGCAATATTGGTGTTGTGGGTTGCACGGCATGTATCGGCCACTCGCGACACCAAGACATCAAGCGGCGAAAGGGGCGTCGCGATCCCGACCGGCGCAATGCGCATGGCGGCACCGTTGGTGTCGCCGGCCCGGCCTGCCTCTTCGGGCGAGACACCGGCGTTGATGGCATCGAGAGCACGCTTGGTAGAAGGCCCGAGCAGATCATAGCTGCCACGGGCCTTAACCTCGCGCTCCCAGTCGAGCAGCGCATTGACCCAGAGGCGATGATCGAATTGCTTGCCCGACCGCAGCAGGACCTGACCGAGCAGCACTGCCTGTTCCGTGTCATCGGTTATGGTGCCCGCCGGCAGTCCACGGGAAACGGGGTGGTCAGCGGTTGCTGAGATAAATCGGTCCACGAAGCCGTATGTGCGCGCGATCTCCGCCGCCGACAGAATTTGCGTCGGCATGCCCAACGCATCGCCAAGCGCGCCGCCGATCAAGGCGCCCAGCGCCCGGTCGATTCCAGCGGAGAAGCGCCCGTTGCCCGGCATTGGCTAGAATTCCAGATGCAGCGCGAAATGCGCTGGATTGAGCAGGCTGGTTACATACTCGATCACGCGTCCATCGGTGGCGCGGGTGATCCGGCGGGTTCTGAGAAAAGCGGCGCCCGGCTCGCAGCCGAGTATGCCGGCATCCTCAGTGCTCAGCATCGCGATATCAGCCCATTCCTCGCCATGGTCGAGAGCCAGGCCGACGCTTCGCAGCGTTTCGTTCAAAGAGCCCTCGCGCAACCCGCGCAACGGAACGTCCTCGAGCTCGGGCGACAACGGCAAACGACTGCGTTCGATCGAGATGGGATGACCGTCGGCGGCGTTGGAGCGGACACGATCCACAGCGATGAAGGCTGCGTTGGCGATCTTGAGCTTTTGAGCGAGCTCCGGGTCTTCGATGACTTCAAGGCGCAGCGTCCGGGTCAGCGCATTTGCGCCAGCATTTGCCAAAGCGCGTGACCAGCCTATGCCATCGTCAACTTTCTTTCCGTCGAATGTGACAAAGGAGCCCCGCCCTACCCGGGTGGTTATCAGTCCGCGGCTGGACAACTCCTCCAGCCCCTTGCGAACTGTGTTGCGGCTGACCGAAAAGCGCTGGACAAGTTCGTTCTCGCTCTGCAACCGGTCACCAAAGCCAAGCCGCCCTGAGCGAATCTCATGTTCGAGCGCTGTGGCGATCCGTTCCGGTTTCCCGGCGCCTGGAGCGAGAGGAATTGCAGATCGAACCATATTCCTGCCTGTTCATTGAACATGTATAGTCTTGTTCAATATCGCAGAGGCCCCATGCCGTCAATCTGAATTCGCGATCGACGGCAGAGCCAAGGGGCGGCGTTCACCCCTTGCATGTGACTTCACTTTATCGCCAGAACGGGATCTGGATCTTTGCCGACAGCCAGAGGGCAAGTGATCCGGCGATCGCCAGCGTGATGTTGCGCACGGCGGTTGATCCCCCCGTGACGGGCTGCCCGGCCAACGTGGGATAGGGTGCGGAAGCAGACATGTCGCGTCCTTTGGAGGGGATGGCTTGAAGACTTCAGACCCGGCCGACCAGCATGCGGTAGCGGACCTGATCGAGAATGACGGCGAGAACGAGAAGGGAGCCGAGCAGAATCATCTGCACATACGATCCGATCTGAGCGATGTTCATGCCGTTCTGCAGCAGCACAATGAAGAAGGCGCCCAGCACGACATTCTCGACCCGGCCGATGCCGCCGCGCAGCGAAACGCCGCCGATCACGCAGGCTGCAATGGACTCGAGCGCGATGGTGCCGCCTAGATTGGTCTCGCCGGACTCGACGCGCGCGGTCAGCAGCAATCCCGCAAACGACGCCAGAAGGGCGCAGATCATGTAGGCGAACAGCAACACCTTCTTGGTGTTGACGCCCGACAGATTGGCGGCGCGCAGATTGCCGCCCACCGCATAGACGTGGGCTCCAAAGCGGGTCCGGTTCATCATCAGCCACATGGCGGCGATGGCGACGATGGCAAACAGAACCGGTACCGGAACGCCAAGCACCCGGCCGAAGCCGAAGAAATTACCAAACGCGTAGGGCAGGCCCGACACAGGAACGCCGCCGGTCAGGAACAGCGCGGTGCCGGCGCCGATCGATTGCAGGCCGAGCGTCATGATGAAGGGCGATACCCCGAACTGGGCGACGCCGATGCCGTTCAGCAACCCGATCAGGAGCGCTGCGGCGAAGCCGACGAGGGCGCCGAGCGTGATCGCCAGCCAGATCATGTCGGGCATTGCCGCGGCAAAGGTGACCATGCTGATCGCCGAGACGACCGACGTCAGCGCGATCGCGGTACCCACTGACAGGTCGAAGCCGCCGGTAATCAGCACCAGCATTTGCCCGAGCGAGACGAGCACGAGATAGACCGACTGGCGGGCGACATTGGTCAGATTCTGCAGGGATAGGAACTGCAAGGAGACCAAGGAAAACACGATGACGGTCACAATCAGGAAGAAG
>JBKJRE010000556.1:0-3813 GCA_046594775.1 Rhizobiaceae bacterium
TGAAGTCGATATCGTTGGCGCGACACCAGTCGATGACCTGCGGACTGCAATAGTGGCTGTCGGCCCGGATCAGGATCCGGGTGTTCGGCCAATTGCTCAGGATCGCCCGCACCAGGCGGCGCAGGTGGGGGCGGATTTCTGCTCCCGGCCAAAGGCTGCCGGGCGGGCAATGCGCCTCTATTGAGGCGCGCGGCACGCTGCGTGAAAGTGGGGATGCAAGTGGGGATGAAAAACCTTCAGACGTTTTTCTTGTTATTTTTCCATTAGATAATGGGCATCAGTGGCGGAGAGGAAGGGATTCGAACCCTCGAGAAGCTTTTGACCTCTACTCCCTTAGCAGGGGAGCGCCTTCGACCACTCGGCCACCTCTCCGTCGCGAGGTCCTAAAGAAAACGCTGCCCACAATCAATAAGGTCGCAGCCTTATTGCCGATAAATCGCGAATCACGAGCAATCCGCTGCGTTCGCAGCAGAATCACTGCCGCCGGCCGGAGTTTGTGGCTCCCGTGGCATTGTCTGGCCGTCAAAAAGCCCCTCTGCAAGGCTCCATGGTTAACAGGAAGTTTCCGGGCACTGCGAAATCGTGTCATTTGTGCAACATCGAGCGGCGATAGCGGTGAAGGACGGGCCATCCCGGCCAGATGATGATTGAACCCCGGCGATCCATGAGTAATGTCGGTCTCGGAGAAGCAGCGCGGTGCGCTTCTTTTTCGGCAATTGGGGATGGGGCAGGGAACGCTGTCCTTCGGCAAAATAATACCCAGACCCGTTTTTTAACTTTTGACTGGAGGTCAGAAAATGAACATTAAGAGCCTGCTTCTCGGCTCCGCTGCGGCTTTCGTCGCAGTTTCTGGTGCACGCGCCGCCGATGCGGTCGTCATCGCCGAGCCAGAGCCAATGGAATATGTGCGCATCTGCGACACCTATGGCGTTGGCTACTACTACATCCCCGGCACCGAAACCTGCCTGAAGGTTTCCGGCTACATCCGTTACGACATCGGCGTGGGCGACATCTCCGGCTATACGGACGTGGTGGACAAGAAGGATGCCTTCGAAGACGGCGACATAAATTTTAACGACACCTACTACAAGCGCGCCCGCTTCCAGCTTCGCGTCGACTCGCGCACCGAAACCGAGCTCGGCACCCTGCGCACCTATGCCGCGATCAACTTCAACTATGATACGACCCTCAACAACGATTTCCTCAGAGATAATTATCAATATGAGGGTGAGGGTGGGCTGACTGATACTCTCGACAAGTTTGGCATCGAGCATGCCTACATCGAACTCGGCGGCTTCCGCATCGGCAAGACCGACTCGCTGTTCTCGACGTTCACCGGCTATGCCGGCGGCGTCATCCAGGACACCTTGGTTCCGTATGGTCCTTTCGGCACGCACCAGATTGCCTACACCTTTAACGGTGGCAACGGCTTCAATGCTGCGGTTGCTCTCGAAGAAGGTTCTGGTGCGCTCTACACCCTGGACAGCTATGTGCCGCATGTCGTGGGCGGCATCGGCTACACGGGCGGCTGGGGCGGCATCTCGGCGGTTGCAGGCTACGACTCGGTTTGGGAAGAGTGGGCCGGCAAGGTTCGCGTCGACTTCAACGTCAACGATGCCTTCTCGCTCTTCGTGATGGGCGGGTACAAGTCGAACGGTGGCGACGACGAAAATGGCAATAACTACTACGGCAACTGGGGTGGCGACTATGCCATCTGGGGCGGTGGTACGTTCAAGGCCAACGAAAAGATGGCCTTCAACGTCCAAGTCTCATATGACGAAGCCGAGAACTTCGCTGCTGTCGCAAACATGCAGTATACCCTCGTCCCGAACTTCGTGATCACGCCTGAGGTCCAGTACACGGACAACTTCGACAACGATCTCGACATCGATAGCGGTTGGGGTGGTTTCCTTCGCTTCCAGGCTAACTTCGGCGGCTGATCCGTCTGATCTGACAGTCTGAGCTACAGCCGGCCCGCGCTCCCTGGAGTGCGGGCCATTTTTTTGCGACAAAGTTTGCATCGATGGAGCCCTTGCGGCCGTCGTCGACAAACAAGTTGAGGGCCTCGATTGCCAGCAGCGGCTTCCCGCAGCCTTGATTCTGGTAATTCGCACGCTGTCTGTGTCTGAAGGGAATGGGCCATGCGGCCTGCTATCCAGGCCAGGTCGAAATGACGCTGAAGTCCAGAGCCTGAACCGTCGTCTCACCTACGGGAGAGGCGAGCTTGCCCGTCGCTTGCGAAGATCCGAATCGCGGTCCGCCAGCGTGATCCGAGCCTGCCCATGGCGAAGAGTCCTCAAGCCCGCCCATCGGGTTGAAAGCCTCACTACTCATGAGTTTGTCGCCGAAATGGAGACCGACACATGACGTCAATTGGGGTTTGGGCGCACGGTGCCTAAACTTTCAAGCAGCGGCTTGAGTTTGTCTCCATAGCGCATCCATGAATCGACCGATCCTTGATAGATCGGTTGCCGGACCTGCGCGACACTGGCAGTGCGAACGGACCGCTTGCTCTCATAAAACGCCAGGCATGTTTCGTCCCAGGACAAGCCACAGTATGCGATCAAATCGCGGATCTGGTTTTCCGGATCGGTAACCAGTTGCTCATAATGAACGTCATGCACGACATCAGGAAGAACGCTGCGCCAATGGTCCATCATGTCGGTGTAAAAACCGTGGAACTCGGCCAATTCCGCCAAATCATACCCATAACCATGAACCTTGCTTCTGAAAAGCGTCTTGTAGATTGAAAAACAGGTCGCGGCAGGTTCTCGGACGCAATGAATAATTTTTGCGTTGGGAAGCATCAAATGGATGAACCCGATCAATAGGAAATTCCCAGGCATCTTGTCGGTGACATGGAGCTTGTTCGAATAGCGTTTTCGCAATTCGCCAAGATATGCGCTTCCCGCCGCCAGGAATATGTCTCTGGGCAATGCAGCAGCCCCCTCCGGGAAACCGCCTTGCATGTCCGCCGGGAAATATCTGTCGATTACCGTTTGTAGCAATCTCGATTCCCCTGCGCCGTGTACCCGGGGGTGTGAGGAGATTATCTGCTCGACAAGCGTGGTTCCCGAACGCGGCATGCCCACAATGAAAATTGGCGTTTCGCCGGATGTTTTGGTTGAAGCCTTGTCTCGGAATAGCGACGCGTCGAAAGTCTTCTTCATGTTCAGGAAATCAACCCGGGCCGCTTCTCGATCGTAGCCGCCAGTGGCGCGGAAAATTGAGTTGCCTTCCTCAAAAAAATCAAAAGCCTGATCGTAAAGTTTAAGGTCGTCATAGGCCTTGCCAATGCCAAATGACAATTTCATGCGGTCGCCGCTGCCAACCGGCGTCTGCGCATGCAGGCGCTCCATTGCAGCCAATTCCGCGTCCGTTTCACCATGTTTCTTGATCTGAGAGAGCGCCAGCCAGGCTTCTGCCATATCGGGCGCCAAGGATATTGCAATGCGCAAACACTTGGCGGCCGCGTCCAGGTCGCCCTTTTCCATGTGGACCACACCGAGCCTGTGGTGAAATTCAGCGTCCCTGGGTCGGAGGTTCAGCGCTTCTCGCAACCTAGCAAGCGCTTCTTCCGATCGACCCGCTTCATGCAGCGTGTCTGCGAGCGCCAATCTCGCCTGCTTGTCAAACGGATCGCGGATGATGATCTTTCGGAAAATCTGCTCGGCAATTTCGGTGTTGCCAAGTTGCCTCTGTACCGCACCCAGATTGGCCAGGGCGGCCTTATGGTCCGGCTTCGCCGCCAATGCGGCGCGGAAGGACTTCACAGCAGAGTCGAGCAGGCCTCGGTCCAGCTGGACCGTGCCC
>JBKJRE010000558.1:0-6886 GCA_046594775.1 Rhizobiaceae bacterium
GCCCCCTTCACATCGCTGGTTTAGGCGATTGGTTCAAGAGGCGAGAAAAGCCGCGCTGAACCAGGGAAGCCGCTATGCTGAAAATCCGCGATGTGACGCGCCGCTTTGGGACAAACACCGCAGTCGACAAGGTCGCGCTCGAGGTTCCGCAAGGCCAGATGGTCGGAATCATCGGGCGTTCGGGCGCCGGCAAGTCAACGCTTCTGCGCATGATCAACCGTCTGATCGACCCCAGCGAAGGCTCGATTTTCTTTGACGACACGAAAGTCTCTGCCCTGAAGGGCCCGGCGCTTCGCCGCTGGCAGCGCGACTGCGCGATGATCTTCCAGCAGTTCAATCTGGTGCCGCGCCTCGACGTTCTGACCAACGTGCTGCTTGGCCGTCTCAACCGCCGCTCGACACTGGCCAACCTTCTCAGCCTCTTTTCCCGCGAGGAGCGCGCCTTGGCCATCGCATCGCTGGAGCGTCTCGGCATTGCGCAAACAGCGTTGCAGCCGGCAGGCACGCTCTCCGGCGGACAGCAGCAGCGCGTTGCGATTGCCCGGGCCCTGATGCAGCAGCCGAAAGCCATTCTCGCCGACGAGCCCATCGCGTCGCTCGACCCGATGAACGCCAAGGTGGTCATGGATTCGCTACGCGACATCAATGCCAGAGACGGCATCACCGTGATCACCAATCTGCACACGCTCGACACGGCGCGCGCCTACTGCGGACGTATCGTCGGCATGGCGGCCGGCAAGGTTGTTTTCGACGGCGCGCCGGAAGACCTGACGCGCGAGGCGCTGCGGATGGTCTATGGCGCCGACACCGACGGCTCGGAAATTTCGGAGGCGATCACGTCGACCAGCATCATCGCCGCCAAGCCGAGGAAGTACGAAGCGATCAAGGCGCTCGAACCCGCCTGAGCGGCGCGATGATTTTGGCTAGCGCATTTTCACCAATCTACCAAACCCCGGCAGAACCGGTCTAACAGGAGAAACAACGATGTTCAGAAAAGCAATCTACGGCGCAGTCGCCATCAGCGCTCTGATCGCCGGCGCCAGCGCCTCGTACGCTGAAGACCTCAAGGTATTCCGCATCGGCATCCTCAGCGGCGAGAACGAAGCCGACCGCCTGCGCAGCTTCCAGTGCATGGTCGACAAGCTTCCGGCCGTGCTGGGCGTCGAGAAGGTTTCGCTGTTCCCCGCTGCCGACTACGACGGAACGATCCAGGGTCTGCTTGGCGGCACCCTTGACTACGCCGAACTCGGCGCCTCGGGCTATGCCAAGATCTATCTGGAGAACAAGGACGCGGTCGAGCCCATCCTGACGACGGTCCAGACCGACGGTTCGACCGGATATCACTCGGTCATGGTGGCCCGCAAAGACTCGGGCATGACCAAGCTTGAAGACATGAAGGGCAAGAAACTCGGCTTTGCCGATCCTGATTCGACCTCGGGCTACCTCGTGCCGGTGACGTCGCTGCCGAAGGACCTCGGCGGCACGCCGGTGAAGGAATATTTCGCCGAAACCGGCTTCGGCGGCGGTCACGAAAACCTGGTGCTTGAAGTTCTCAAGGGGAACTTCGATGCGGGAACGACCTGGGCTTCCGGCGTTGGCGATTTCAAGGACGGCTACACTTCGGGCAACCTGCGCAAGATGGTCGAAAAGGGCATTCTCGACATGGATGACCTGGTGCAGCTCTGGGAATCCCCGCTGATCCCGAACGGCCCTATCGTCGTTCGCGCCACGATGGACGCCGGAATGAAGGACAAGTTCAAGGCATTCATGGTTGGATTGCCGAAGTCTGACCCGGCCTGCTTTTCGGCAATCCAGGGCGGCGACTATACGGGCTTCACCGAGGTGACCCCGGCCTTCTACCAGCCGATCATCGACGCCCGTAAGGCCCAGATCGGCTCGTAAGCATCTCAATCAGCACAACGCGCCGCGAGGGGAGACTTCGCGGCGCGTCTCGTCATGAGCAGGGGGACGCAATGACTGCGAGCCAACACCCGGCCCACCCGGAAACGCAGCTCTCCGCGATCGGCCTGGTCATCGAACGGCATTGGCAGGAACTGGCCTCGCGCCGGCGGCTGTACACGCTCGGCGGCATCGTCTTCATGGTGGTCGCGATGAGCGGATCGCTTTGGTTCGCCAACGAGACGAACGCCGGAAAATTCTGGGACCGCCTCCCGCATTTCTTCGATTTTGTCAGCATGCTGGCGCCGCGCGACGGCTGGGAGGTCTGGCGCGCGCTGTTCGACCTGCCCTCGCCCTACGA
Source organism: Rhizobiaceae bacterium (assembly GCA_046594775.1). GTDB lineage: Bacteria > Pseudomonadota > Alphaproteobacteria > Rhizobiales > Rhizobiaceae > CAMYMG01. The sequence continues at coordinate 2,261 of JBKJRE010000558.1, forward strand.
CGATGGAAGCCTGAAGTTCAATTATCCCGAGGGGCGCATCTACCTCGCCGACGGATACTACGTTCCGCAATATTTCTACAAAATGCTGGAGACACTGAACATCGCGCTGGTTTCGACATTGATCGGTTTTGGCGGCGGCTTCCTGCTCTGTTTTCTGGCGGCACGCAATCTTGTCGCCAACCGGTGGCTTCGCTTCTTCGTTCGGCGTTCCATGGAAATCCTGCGCGCCTTTCCGGAGATCGTCATTGCCGGCTTTTTCCTGGCCATTTTCTCGCTGGGCGCCATTCCGGCGATCATCGCAGTAACGATTCACACCATCGGCGCTCTCGGGAAAATGTACTTCGAGGTCGTCGAGAATGCCGACATGCGTCCGGAAGAAGGACTGCGCGCGGCCGGCGCGAACTGGACAGAACGGGTATGGTTCGGCATCGTGCCACAGGTTATGCCGAACTTCATCTCCTATTTCCTGCTGCGTTTCGAAATCAATGTCCGGGCGTCGACCATCATAGGCGCCGTTGGCGGCGGCGGCATCGGCGAAGTGCTGCGGCTTTCGATCTCGCGGGGGCATGAAGCAAAGACGCTGGCGATTGTTCTGCTGCTCTTCCTGACGATCGTCGTAGTGGACCAATTGTCCGCCCATCTGCGCAAGAGGCTGGTGGGCGACCAGGCATTCGCTTTCGGAGCGGCGGGCTGAACATGACCCTTCTGTCCGCATCCGAGATCGACGCCATCGCTTCCCGTCACCCCGACGCGTTCAACGGAGCCCTGAAGCGCCAACTGCTGGGCTGGTCAATTGCCGTCGGCACGGTCGCCTATCTGCTGTTTGCCTGGTGGTTCTTTTCGGTCGGCACCGTTGTCGCCAACGGACGATGGGACATTGCCGGCGCGTATCTGGCCGACTGGGCAAGCTATGAAGTTCGCCCCCGGATCGAGTACGAGGACGGCTATCTTGGCATATCGTTCTCGCGCGGCGACCCGCTGGGCGAGAATGCCGACCCCGACTGGCTGGTCAAGGAGCGCGCCATGGTCCAGAGCCGCGTCGTGGTTCCTAATACCAGCAGCGGTTCGGGCGGGGGCACCAGTAGTTCGGTCGGAAGCTTCCTGGGAACCGTCGGCGGCGAACCTGCCCCGACGGGCAAGGGCGCATCGACACAGACAGCTCCAGAACCTGAGACCGCAATGCGCGAGGAAACCGTGCGCGCAACCGCGAAGATCGGCCCCGAAAGCACGCTCGAAGTCGTACCGGGCGTCGTCACTGTCACGCGCGGCGCCGAAACGCTGATCGCCGACATTGTGCGGGACCAAAGCGTGACCGCGCGCGGACCGCTTCCGTCATGGGCAACGCAGCGCAATCCGGGCGACAAGATTCTCGTATCCTTCGGGTTCTCAGGCCGCGCCGACATCGAAGACGACGAGATCAAACTCAGCCACCGATTCTGGGGTTGGGAGAATTTCGTCTTCGACACGATGTCTCCCTTCTGGGGCAAATCCGCCGGGCAGGTCTGGACGCTGATCACGCGCGGTGAGCGCGTCGACCCCTCGCGGTCAAACCTGTCACTCGCCTGGAACAATGTCCTCTACAATGCCGAATGGCAGCATCTCGACGTCTGGACGAAGCTGCTGCAGACGATCGTCATGGCCTTTGTCGGTACGGTTCTGGCCAGCGCTGTTGCGTTTCCGCTGGCCTTCCTTGCCGCCCGCAACATTACGCAGAACCGCTTCGTCAATCAGGTGCTGAAGCGCTTCTTCGATTTCCAGCGTTCAGTGGACATGCTGATCTGGGCGCTGTTCTTCACGCGCGCCTTCGGTCCCGGGCCGCTTGCCGGCATGTCGGCGATCTTCTTCACCGATACCGGCACGCTGGGCAAACTCTACTCCGAGGCGCTGGAAAACATCGACGACAGGCAGCGCGAGGGCGTCAAATCGGTCGGCGCCTCACCGACTTCGGTTCAACGCTATGGCGTCTTGCCTCAAGTTCTGCCGGTATTTCTCAGCCAGTCGCTCTATTTCTGGGAATCCAATACACGGTCGGCGACGATCATCGGCGCGGTCGGCGCCGGCGGCATCGGTCTGAAGCTGTGGGAAGCTATGCGCACCAATTCGGACTGGGAGAATGTCGCCTATATGGTGCTGCTTATCCTGGTCGTGGTCTTCGTTTTCGACAACATATCGAACGCCTTGCGCAAACGTCTGACCGGCGACGGTCCGCTATAGGCGGGACGGCAACTTGCCATTGCAGGCTTCGTGACTCGTGGGGTCATGCGGTATAGTGACAGGCCGCATACGCAGATTCTCAAGACGGACGCCATGGACGGACCCAATCCCGATATCAAACATCCGATGCCGATGCACAAGCGCGTCGGGTTTCTCAGGCCGCTGGTCACAGCCGAGAATATCGAAATCGGCGACTTCACCTATTACGACGATCCGGAAGGGCCGGATCTTTTCCAGCAGAAATGCGTCCTGCATCACTATCCTTTCATTGGCGACAGGCTGATCATCGGGAAGTTCTGCGCCATTGCGGAAGGTGCGCGGTTTATCATGAACGGCGCCAACCACGCCATGTCGGGTTTTTCCACCTATCCGTTCAACATCTTCGATCATGGCTGGGACGACGGTTTCGACGAGGCGACCTGGCAGCGCGAATTCCGGGGCGATACGGTGCTGGGCAACGATATCTGGATCGGCATGGACGCCGTAATCATGCCCGGAGTCCGGATCGGCCACGGCGTCATCGTGGCGGCAAAGTCGGTGGTGACGCATGACATTGCGCCCTATTCCATCGTCGCCGGCAACGCAGCCAAAGTGGTCAAGACCCGGTTCGGCGAGAACACCATTGAGCGCTTGCTGGCGTTGGCCTGGTGGGACTGGCCTGTTGACAAGATCACCCGCAACCTCAATGCCATACGCGGCGCCGACATCGATGCGCTGGAGGCCGCGGTTTGAACGATTTGACAGGCGGAACGATCGGCGTGGGGATATTTGCCGCGCCATGGGCGTTCATCCGCGGCGTGCCTGCGATGAAGTTCCTGCCGCCCGAAGGTCCGCCCGAGATCGCCTTTGCGGGCCGCTCGAATGTCGGCAAGTCGTCCCTGATCAATGCCCTGGTCGGCCGCAGCGGACTGGCGCGCACATCCAACACGCCCGGTCGCACGCAGGAGCTCAACTATTTCGTGCCGGACGGCTATGCCGGATCGGAAGGCGACATGCCGCCGATGGCTCTGGTCGATATGCCCGGTTATGGGTATGCGACCGCGCCAAAGGAAAAGGTCGACGAGTGGACCAAGCTGGTTTTCGACTATCTGAAGGGCCGGGTCACCCTGAAGCGTGTCTACGTGCTGATCGATTCGCGCCACGGCATCAAGAAGAACGACGACGAAGTGCTCGGGCTGCTCGACAAAGCGGCGGTGTCCTACCAGATCGTCCTGACCAAGACCGACAAGATCAAGGCCCCAGCCGTTCCGAAACTGATCGACGAGACACTCGAAAAGATCAGAAGGCGGCCGGCGGCGTTTCCGGAGGTCATTGCGACTTCTTCGGAGAAAAACGAAGGGCTGGTGGAACTGCGTGCCGCGATCGCGCTGGCCGTCAATGGCGGCTAGGTCTGCTCACCGTTTCACGGAAGCGCCGAACCGCCCTATCTCCTTGTTTTCCGCAATTCCGGACGGAAAACCGTTTCACAATTTTCCCGGAATTGCTCCAGCGGATCTGGCCGCGACTAGGCCGACGCCGGCTTGAAGGTCAGGGCCAGGCCGTTCAGGCAATGACGCTTGCCGCTTGGAGCGGGACCATCGTCGAAGATGTGCCCGAAGTGACCGCCGCAGCGGCTGCAGTGGACTTCCGTTCGCGTCGAGAAGAACGAATTGTCTTCCTTCGTGCCGATGGCGCCCGGCAAGGCTTCCCAGAAGCTGGGCCAGCCAGTGCCAGAATCGTATTTGGCCTTGGACGAATAGGCCGCCAGATCGCAGCCGGCACAATGAAAGATGCCGGCACGCTTTTCGTGATTGAGGGGACTGGTTCCGGCGCGCTCGGTGTCCTCCTCGCGCAGCACGGCATATTGGGCATCGCTCAAGATCGCATGCCATTCGGCTTCCGTCTTGACGACCTCGAAATTCCCGGCCTGCGCCGGGACCGGGCGACCCACGCCCCACAAAGCCGTAGAACCGGCCAATGCAGATATCGCAGCTGCGCCCGAGCTCACGAAATTTCGACGGTTCATGGAAATCTCCTTTGCGACAGCCTACAACATGCCCGGCTCACGCCGAAATCAACTGAGGTTGATACCGGCATCCGGTAAAACCCATCCGCCCCGCGGCAGTCAAAACAGCAAAGCTGGCTGACGCGAGGCAGATGGTCTGTTGCGCGGATGCGGGAGGATGACACCCGCGCACTTCCAAAGCCTGAGACGGCCCGAAGAGGTTACATCTTGGGAAGAAGAACCTTGTCGATGACGTGGATGACGCCGTTCGACTGTTCGACGTCGGCGATTGTCACATTGGCCACATTGCCGTTCTCGTCAGTCACCGTGACCTTGCCGCCCTCGTCCTTGAGCGTGAGCACACATCCGCCGACAGTCTTGGCCTCATGCGCGCCGCCGTCGTCCTTGACCATCTTCATGACGTCGGC
>JBKJRE010000054.1:0-5298 GCA_046594775.1 Rhizobiaceae bacterium
AAGCAGAAGGCAAGAACCTACGACGATCTGTGGAAAGCCGTCGGAAAAGTCTGCGATCTATTTACGCCACAGGAGTGCTGGAACTACTTCCGGCAAGCCGGCTGTGTTGCACATTAAGCGCCCGATGCTCTAGACTTTCAGCGGCAGAACGCGATCCGGTGGCCTGTGGCCATCGCAGTGAGCGCGAATATTGATGATGACCTTTTCGCCCATATCGATACGACCCTCGATCGTAGCCGATCCCATATGAGGTAAAATCACTACCTTGTTCTGGATGGCCAGCTTGACGAGCTTCGGGTTTACGGCAGGCTCGTGTTCGAAAACGTCGAGACCTGCGCCGGCCAGCTTTCCATCCTGCAGCATCTTTATCAGCGCATCCTCGTCAATGAGGTCGCCGCGCGCAGTGTTCACGAGATATGCAGAGGGTTGCATCAGGGCCAGACGTCGCGCGGAAAGGAGATGAAACGTCGCCGGCGTTGATGGACAATTGACGGAAATTATATCCATGCGTGCAAGCATCTGATCAAGGCTCTCCCAATAGGTTGCCTCGAGTGCGTCCTCGACGGCGGGCAGAACCCTGTTGCGATTGTGATAGTGGATGGACAGGCCGAAAGCCTTCGCCCGGCGCGCCACTGCGGTCCCGATTCGGCCCATTCCCACGATTCCGAGGCGCTTGCCCCAAATCCGGCGGCCCAGCATCCAGGTCGGAGACCAGCCCGTCCACTTTGCGGAGCCATCCAGAATGCCGGCGCCCTCTGTAACCCGGCGTGGAACGGTCAATATCAGCGCCATGGTCATGTCGGCGGTATCTTCCGTCAGCACGTTTGGCGTGTTGGTGACCGAAATGCCGCGGCGGGCGGCTGCTGCAACGTCAATGCTGTCGACACCATTGCCGAAATTGGCGATGAGCTTGAGCTTTTCCCCTGCCTGGGCAATCAGCGCCTCATCGATTCGGTCGGTGATCGTGGGAACAAGGACGTCGGCCTCCTTCATCGCCGCTACGAGTTCCGGTTGGCTCATCGGTTTGTCGCCGACGTTCAGCCGCGCATCGAAAAGCTCGCGCATGCGGGTCTCGACGGGATCTGGCAATTTGCGCGTAATGATAACCAGAGGCTTCTTTTTGCCGGCCATTGTTTCCTCGAACGCGGATCTGTTTCAGACCTCTTTAACCAAGACAGGCGAGACTGGCCCGGCCCGACATGGCTGACTGTTTAACAAGCAGATTTGTCCGTGACAAAGAAAAAGGGTGCGCCTGTGCAGCTTGCTGGCAGACGCCGATTCTAGCAGAGGAACCAGCGTGTCCAGTTTCGCGTCCTTTCAACTGAAAATCTGCGCCACGTTGGTCGGATTGGGTTTCGCCCTACAAGCTTCGGCGCCTGCGGTCGCCGCGGCCGCGGCCTCGGCGCAAGATGTGTCACAAGGCCCGAGCGGCCTGCCACTCCCACGTTTCGTCAGCCTCAAGTCCGGTCGGGTCAATTCCAGGATCGGTCCTGGCGTCAACTATTCAGTCGAATGGCTCTACCTGAAGCCTGGTCTGCCCATGGAAATCATCCAGGAATATGACAATTGGCGGCGCGTGCGGGACGCCGATGGCTCCGAGGGTTGGATCAATCAGTCACTTTTGTCTGGACGACGTACTGCAATTGCTGCGCCGTGGCAAAAAGGCAAGGACGCGCGCATTCATCTGCTCGCGGAGCCGGATTCCTCCGCCCGAACCCTGGCGATTGTGGAGCCCGGTGTGATCGGGACCATTCGCGCCTGCGATGGTGACTGGTGCGAGATGACATTCGAGGGACACACAGGCTGGATGAGCCAATCGCTGGTCTGGGGCGCATATCCCGGCGAGCTGGTCAAAGACTGAGCGCAGTCCAACCTCTCCCAGGGCTGTAACACAGGAATTCTGAGTTAGAAGGATTTTGGGGAGAGCCCAAAGACGTGCAATCTCACTCGGCGCGTTTGAGGCGTAACCGCACCACAATATCGACATTGGCGATTTCCATGCCCTCAGGCGGTTCGGGCAGATTGACGATCTCGACCGGCCCGGCCGCAATATCGAAAATCCTGTTTTCGCCTTCGACAAAGAAATGATGATGGTCGGAGGTGTTCGTGTCGAAATATGTTTTTGAGCCTTCCACGGCCAGGATGCGCAACAGACCGGCCTGCGTGAACTGGTGAAGCGCATTGTAGACCGTTGCGAGCGATACAGGGACGCCAGCTGCGATGGCCTCCTCGTGCAGTTCTTCAGCCGAAAGGTGCCGATTTCCACTCGCAAACAAAAGATTGCCAAGGGCCACGCGCTGACGCGTAGGCCTCAGGCCTGCATCTCTGACCCGTTTATCCACCGCTACCATTTCATCCCGGAACTTGAAGTCCATATGGCCTCCTAGCCGGTTTTGCCTAAACGATGCCCGGCACGACAAGCCGGGCGCATCATACAACCCGCTTATCGTAGAATATATTCGTTGACGCCTACGCGATCAATAGCACGCATTGACCCTGGCTTTGCGGCACTATAATCGCTGACGGCGCTTTCCGCTTGCAAGTGGATTGTGGTAGCTACGAAACAAGGAAGGTGCCAGATCGCCTGGCCGAACGGGGAAACGATGAATGGCGGCTTTGAAGTCCAGCTATAACTACGAGGAACTGCTGGCTTGCGCACGGGGCGAGGTATTCGGTCCCGAGAACGCCCAACTTCCCTATCCTCCCATGCTGATGTTCAACCGCATCACCGAAGTCAGCGAAGATGGGGGCGAGTTCGGCAAGGGATTCATTCGCGCCGAGCTCGACATCCACCCGGACCTTTGGTTTTTCCCCTGTCATTTCATCAAGGATCCGGTGATGCCAGGTTGCCTTGGCCTTGACGCCATGTGGCAACTCAGCGGCTTTTTTCTGTGCTGGCTTGGCGAACCCGGCAAGGGACGCGCTCTGTCGACCGGCGAAGTCAAATTCACAGGAATGGTTACTCCGGAGACCAAGAAAGTAGAATATGGCGTCGATTTCAAACGCATCGTGCGTGGCCGCCTCGTGCTCGGCATCGGCGACGGATGGTTGAAGGCTGATGGCGAGACCATATATCGGGCTACCGACCTGCGGGTCGGCCTGTTTAAACAATCGGCATCGGCCTGACGGCCAAAGCTCGACCGCGAGGAGTTTGATATGAGACGGGTCGTCGTCACTGGCCTCGGGATCGTGTCGTCTATCGGCGACAATGCGGCCGAGGTCCAGGCTTCCCTCTACGAAGCCAAGTCAGGAATCAGCTTCTCCGAATCATTTGCAGAGCACGGTTTTCGGTGTCGTGTTTGGGGTGAGCCCAAGCTTGATCCAGCTCCGCTGATCGATCGTCGGGCGTTGCGATTCCTCGCAAAGGGCGGACAATGGAACCACGTCGCGATGGATCAGGCCATTGCCGATGCCGGTCTTGCGGAAGCCGATATCACCAATGAGCGTACCGGTATCGTCATGGGGTCAGGCGGACCCTCGACGGCGGTCATCATGGAGGCTGCGGATATCACCCGGAAAAACGGCAGCCCCAAGCGGATCGGACCCTTTGCGGTGCCCAAGGGAATGTCTTCCACGGCTTCCGCCACGCTAGCGACATGGTTCAAGATACACGGCGTCAACTACACGATATCATCCGCCTGCTCGACGTCTGCGCATTGCATCGGCAACGGTTACGAACTGATCCAGTGGGGCAAGCAGGACATGATCTTTGCCGGAGGGCATGAAGATCTGCACTGGTCCATGTCCAACCTGTTCGACGCAATGGGCGCAATGTCGTCGAAATTCAACGACCGCCCCTCCGTTGCTTCGCGGGCCTATGACGTAGACCGCGACGGCTTTGTGATCGCCGGCGGCGCCGGCGTTCTGGTGCTCGAGGAATTGGAGCATGCCAAGGCGCGCGGCGCAAAAATCTACGCCGAAATTGTCGGATACGGCGCAACGTCGGATGGGTACGATATGGTCGCGCCCTCAGGCGAAGGTGCCGTGCGGTGCATGCGTCAGGCCCTCGCCACCGTTAGCGGACCTATCGACTACATCAACACACACGGCACTTCGACGCCTGTGGGCGATTCGAGAGAGATGGCGGCAATCCGGGACGTTTTCGGCGAGACCATGCCGAGCATCAGTTCGACCAAGTCGCTCACAGGTCATTCACTCGGCGCCGCAGGTGTCCAGGAATCAATCTATTCGATCTTGATGATGCAGGGCGGCTTCATTGGGAAAAGTGCTCATATCGAGACCCTGGATCCCGAGTTCGAGGGGATTCCGATAGTCCGCAATCGCATTGACGATGCCAAGATAGACACTGTTCTCTCGAATTCATTCGGTTTTGGTGGCACCAACGCGACGCTGGTGTTTCAGCGCTACTCCGCATAGGAAATTCCGAATGGGCGATCTAATGCATGGCAAGCGCGGCCTGATCATGGGTGTCGCCAACGATCATTCGATCGCTTGGGGCATCGCCAGACAACTGGCAGAGCATGGCGCTGCGTTGGCCTTCACCTACCAAGGTGAAGGTTTTGGCCGACGCGTGAAGCCGCTCGCCGAAAAACTCGGATCTTCGCTCGTTGTGCCGTGCGACGTGGAGGATAGCGCATCCGTCGCTGCCGTCTTCGAGACCCTCGGCGGCGAATGGGGCAGTCTCGACTTTATCGTTCACGCAATCGGCTTTTCTGACAAAAACGAACTGAAGGGCCTTTATGCGGAGACCAGCCGGGACAATTTTATTCGAACGATGGTGATTTCGTGCTTTTCATTCACCGAATGCGCGCGCCATGCAGCGACACTGATGTCCGGTGGTGGGTCAATGATCACCCTGACCTATGCGGGCTCTACCCGGATTATGCCCAATTACAACGTCATGGGCGTCGCCAAAGCAGGGCTGGAGGCTAGCGTACGGTATCTTGCCAATGACTTCGGCCCTCGCAATATCCGGGTGAATGCGCTTTCCGCTGGCCCCATAAGGACGCTGGCGGGGGCTGGAATCGCTGATTCGCGCGCAATGCTGGCCTATCAGCAGCGCAATTCGCCTCTCAGGCGCACGGTCACCATCGACGAGGTCGGCCGGTCGGCTTTGTATCTCGTCTCGGATCTTTCAGCCGGCGTGACGGGTGAGATCCATCATGTCGATTCTGGATACCATATCGTCTCGATGCCTGTACTGGATGAGCTGCGCAGAACCGACGAACCTCAACAATAATCTTGCTTTGAGCTTGCGGTCTTTCCAAGCCGCTAAAATTACCACGGTCGACGGAAACCAATCTTAAGGACCTTTGAGCTAACACCACCCTGCAAATC
>JBKJRE010000124.1:0-4658 GCA_046594775.1 Rhizobiaceae bacterium
CTGCCAACATCATGAAATAGGCGGACAAACTGTCCGCGCGCCCTACTTGGTGCTGGCAATCCTTCGCCAATGCACAAGCGGGCTTCAGTCATGGTCGAAATCACAACGCTGTCGGAACTCACCATCGATGGCAAGCTTTCGCTTGGGCCGAACGGCTCCAGCAAGGACCTGTTCGCCTTCTATGGCGATGAGCTGCGAGAATGGTTCCACACCGTGCGCGCATCGCACGACGCCATCATGGTCGGCGCCGGAACCGTGCGCACCGACGATCCCGAGCTGACCGTCCGATACGCGCCCGGACCCAATCCCTTGCGCATCGTGCCGTCGGCGCTCGGACTGCTGCCACTAGGCGCCAAGATGCTGAACGACGGTTTGCCGACGCTGGTCGCGGTTTCCGATGCGGCGGCGGACAGGGATGTCGACAGACTTGCCCGCAAGCCAGGCGTCGAAATCCTCCGCTGCGGCGGCGACCGGGTCAATCTGGCGATGCTGATGAAACTTCTTGGCGAGAGGGGCGTTGCTAGGCTGATAGTCGAGGGAGGCAGCCGCTTGCTCTACAGTCTTCATGCAGCGGCGATGGTCGACCGCATCATCATAAAGCACATTCCGGTGATCGCAGGCTCGGCCCAGTCTCCCGGCTACCTGCAGCAGGGCGACAATGCGCGCGCGCTCGGTCTTTCGGGCTGGAGGCTCGCCGACTGCTTCGTCAAGAGCGGCGTCGCCATCACCATCTACGAGCCTGCGTCGGGCCTGCAATGACCACACGCGAAGCGCTGATCGGGTTGGGCGCCGACCTTGCGCGCCGGGCCGGGAGCAATCCTCCGGCCGTCTACGACATCCGCATCGACCACGATGCCTTGTCCGCCACGGATGACCCGTCGCTGTTCAGCTACGTCAAGCATCAGGCGCTGCTGAGAAGCTATCAGGGACGCTACATCCTGCTGCCCGGATCGACGACCGAAGCCTCCATCATGGACCGCCTGAAGCGCCATTACGATCCGCGCGCCATGATGCGGCTCGACCGGCTGCGCGCCGATCTCGAGGACGAGCTGATTGCCCCGCTCGTCGATCAGGCGCGCGCGGCTGCGTCGTCGACCCGTTGCGCCGCCTATATCGCCGTGCTCACCCAGTCGCTCCAGGCGGCCGCGCCCAACGCCTTTGTCGGCTTCGTCGAGCGCACGGCCGGGCGCGAGCATCACTACCGCAACTTTCTCGTCCAGTCCTCGATCGACCTGCTGGCCGAAGCATCGGCCTCGGCGATCGGCGTCATCGGTGAATTCGGCGAGCCGCAATCGGCCCTGTTTCGCATTCTCATCGATGAATTCGGCTACGGCACGCACGCCAGGAAGCACAGCGTCCTGTTCCGTTCGACGCTCGGCGGCTTCGGCCTCAACCAGGAATACAATGCCTACTGGCCGCTCTTCGACACGCCGACGCTGGAACTCCACAACGTCATCCACTTCATGTTCCAGAGTCCCCGCAACCTGTTCCTGCAGATCGGGTTCCTGCTCTACGCCGAAGCCGCGTACCAGCGCTCGACCAGCGATCATTTCCGCTACCTGAAGCGCTTCCACCCGACGGTGGACGCGCATTATTTCGGCGAGCACGCGCATATCGACATCCACCACGCAACGATGATCGCCGAAGAGGTGGCGGCGCCGTTGGTCGCCCGGTTTGGCGAGGAGGCTGGCGCCGAGATCGTCACCGGGGCGGAGCTGACGCGGTTGGCCTTCGAGCGCTCAGGAGATCATATGCTGGCCGTCAGCGAGGCGTTCGAGACCGCAGTACGGGCCGGACGCGCCGAGTACGGCATGCGCGTCGCGGAAGCCTCGCCCGGGGCCTGCGTCGTTGCGGCGACGGCCCGGTCCGGCGGCCGGCCCATCCAGATCGGCGGCATCGGCGTCGTTACCGACGCCGCGGCGCTCGGCAGCTTTCCACAGCATTCCGTCGGCCGGGAAGTCTAGCGTCATGGGCGGGGCGACAAGCTGGATCGGCGATGATCTGCCGCCCATCATGCGCGATGGCGTCGAGTATTTCCTGCTGTCGCACCGGGACGAGCTCTATCTGATCCCGAACGTCTGCCCGCATCGCGGCGGGCCTCTGAAATTCGGCTATGTCGACGGCGAAAACCGCATCGTCTGCCCGATGCACCACAATGCCTATCCGATCGAGAAGCTGATCGCCCGCGACACGACGCTCAAATTGTCGGCGGAGCCGGCATGAGCACGCTCGCCCGCATCGTCTCAGAGGACGGCGAGGTAAAGCTCGCCAATCTGGTGACGCTGTCGCGCGGACTTCTGATCCTGCCGATCCTGCTGCTGCTCGCCGGCGGCCTTGAGGCGGCGGCGCTGGTGCTCTATCTTGTCGCCTCGGCCACCGACGCCGCCGACGGCAGGCTGGCGCGCGCCGACGGCCGCGCCTCGCCCTATGGCGCGCAGCTCGACGCCATCGTCGACAATCTGTTTTCGCTGGCCATCCTGTTCTTTCTCATCCTCGACTTCCCCGGGCTCGCCGCGCGTCATCCGGCAGCGCTCGCCACCCTGTTCGGCGGCCCGCTCCTCTATCTCGGCGTCTCCTGGCTGCTAACCGGCCGCCTGCTGATGTTCCATTTCTGGTCGGCCAAGGCGGGGGCGGCGCTGCTCTTCGCGCTGTGGCCGCTGCTTTGCCTGACCGGCTGCGAGGCGCTCGTGCCGCTGACCGCCGCTGTCGTCGGGCTGAGCCGGCTTGAACAGATCCTCTTCATCCTGCGCGGCGGCGCCGACGAGGACGCTCCGCACATGTTCACAGGCATTGCATCATGATGGACCGCGACACCTCGGCAGGCAGGGCATTCGAGCACGCGGAAGCTGCGCCGGCCGGCATCGATACGCCGGCTGGTCCGCAGGCGTTGCTCTGGGGCGCGCCGACGGCGCGTCAGCGCGGCGCCGTCATCACCGGGTCGGGCCTGCATCGCAACGCCATCGGCATCCATGCCGGCGCCTTCGCGCCCTACCGCGCGCTGGCTGCGGCCGGCGGCAGGCTGGACCCGCGCCACCGGCCGGACCTGACCGATACCGAGCCGACCGCCACGATCGGCCCGTTTCCGCCATGGAGCGATGCGGACAGGATCGTCACTCTCGATCCCTGGGGCCACCGGGTCGCTCGGGACTTTTCCTGCGAGATCGCCGCCGGGCTGGACATAAAGCCATCCATCGCCGTGGCCAGCGGACGCCTCAACATGGCCGAGATCGTGCAGGCCCGCGCGGCGGGGCGGCTCGTCGCCGACGGCAGCATCCTCGACAGCCATGGCGGCCTCCACGTCACCAAGATCGCCATCGAGCCGGTGTGGTTTCTGCCGGGCCTCGCCCGCCGCCTTGGCCTCGACGAGGCGGCGATGCGCAAGGCGCTGGTCGCCTGCAGCGGCGGCATGTATCCGGACCTCGTCGAGCGTCCCGACCTGAAGCTGTTCCTGCCGCCGATGGGCGGCGTCAGCGTCTATCTGGTCGGCGACCCGAAAAGGCTCGGCGACCCGGCAACCCGGATCGCCTGCCGCATTCACGACGAGTGCAACGGCTCGGATGTCTTCGGCTCGGATCTGTGCACCTGCCGCTCCTATCTCGCCTATGGCGTCGAGGACTGCGTGCGCACCGCGCAGGACGGCGGGCTGGGCATCATCGTCTACAACCGCAACGAGGGCCGCGCGCTGGGCGAGGTCGTCAAATACCTTGTCTACAATGCCCGCCCGCGCGCCAGCCAGGGCGACACGGAAGAGCGATACTTCGCGCATACGGAGGCTGTCGCCGGCGTCCAGGATCTGCGCCAGCAGCGGCTCACCGTCGATGTGCTGCACTGGCTGGGCGTCGCCCGCGTCGACCGCTGGCTGTCGATGAGCAACATGAAACGCGATGCGCTGACTGACGCCGGCATCGAGGTCGTCAGCCAGATCGAACTGCCCGATCATCTGGTCGACCATGCAGCCCGCATCGAAATCGGCGCCAAGAAAAACGCCGGCTATTTTTCGGCGCGTGGGACGGGGTGAAGGGCAGTCACGGCGAAGGTTTTTGGCCCGCGCTTGGCGCTCCGGAGAAGCCGCACGCACCTTGAGTGCGTCTTTGCCGGAAGTCCCATTTGGCAGTTTCACGCACTATGTTGGCCTCTGGACGGTGGATCGCACTGGGGGCTCTGCTTAGAAAAGCGCCATGAACATCCTCTCCAGATATGACCATGCGGCGCCGGCTTGGGGCGAAAAAGTTACTCGTCTTGGATATGCGAAAGCCTATGGCGATTTCCTCGCCGGTCGCACGGTTGCAAGCGGGCCCGTCATTGATGTTGGAACCGGCACTGGGGTCTTTGCCCGGTCCTGGGTGGAGGCCCAGGGGAGCGCAGACCTCACCTTGCTCGACCCGTCAACCGCAATGCTTGATCACGCGAAGCAGCAATTCTCCCGGCAGAACATCTTCCCCAGATTTGCAAATTGCGGGCTTGAGGACTTTCCGCCGTACCGCAGGTTCACCGCCGTTCTGGCGGCCCATGTCCTTGAGCACTTTGCCGATCCGGTCGATGCACTTTCCCGACTGGCGCGGAGCCTGACAGCCGAAGGCCGGCTCTTTCTCGTCGTGTCGCGTCCGCATTGGTGCAATTGGCTGATTTGGCTACGATTCCGGCATCACTGGTTCAGC
>JBKJRE010000129.1:0-2882 GCA_046594775.1 Rhizobiaceae bacterium
AAACGACTGATTGCGCCAGCTCAGCGCATAGAGGAATGCTCTTGGCGCGCGTAGGTCAGCCATCTTTTGACCGACTACGAGAACGTATTCTGGATCAGCCAACGGTCTGTGCGCTGAATTGTACGCAGAATTCGTATCGATAAATTTAATACATATATATCAATATGTTGGCGTGTTTTGTGGCGGAGGGAGTGGGATTCGAACCCACGATGAGCTTGCGCCCACGCCGGTTTTCAAGACCGGTGCCTTAAACCGCTCGGCCATCCCTCCAAGCCTTGAATTCGCTAGCTTTTTTCGGTTTTCGTCCGCTCCCAAACCGGCTTCTGATACCATTTTGCTACCGAATGGCCTTTAAGACACCGGCTTTACCGCGTGCCTGATCGCGGCGTCAACCTGTTCCGCAGCCTCTGCCTGCAGGCCGGGCAGTTGCCGAAGAATGCGCAGATTGTCGCCACGCTGGACATCGCGCGAACCTACGGCAAGAACTTCACCACGTAGCAGGCTGTCCATGACCGCGATAAGGGTAGGGATGAGCATGCGGGCCGTACCGGTTGCATCAGGCAGATCAGCCGTCTGGCTCGCATCCCAGGCAAGCATTTGGTGCGCTGGATGTTTGGCGACGTCGTTGCGGTAGCAGGGCTCTTGGTCAGCCGTTCCGAACGAACCCGGTAGAATGCCTGCAAGAACATCGCCCGCAGCGAGTGATGGCCCCGTACCCGAGCCTCGAGATCCAGGTAACTGAACAACGCGTCAGCCCGATTATCTCCGCCGTGCTTCTTTCGCCTCCGAATCCACCCTGAGCAAGGGCATAACGGTCACCGGCCGGCGCCAACCGCCTTTTCAGCCTGACAGCGGGTCCGCCCCGTCTCCGGTGCTAAATTGACTCACAGAAACCGCGCTGTTAGCATCACCTTGGGGAAACAAGAAGCCACCATTTCAGAGAGTTTTGTGCGCAGCAGCCTTTGCCTCATCGTTCGTCTGTCGGTGGTGCTGGCAGTTGTGCTTCCGGTGGGGCAGGCTCTGGCCCAGACCGAGTCCAGGGTGGCCCCCAAGACCGTAGTGACATCTCAGGTCAGCGGCGCAAGAGTGCAGCAAATTCAGGCGCGCCGCGAAGCGCTGTTCAAGGCCATGCTGCAAAAGCCGGACGATCTCGACGCAGCATTCGAATATGCTGCGCTTTCGGCCCAGGTCGGGGATGTCGAGGCTGCGATCAGCACGCTGGAGCGCATGTTGATCTTCGCACCCGGACTGCCGCGCTTGCAGCTCGAACTGGGTGTCCTCTACTACCGCCTCGCGGCATTCGATACGGCGCGCGGCTATTTCGAGGCCGCTATCGCCGCCCCCGATGTTCCGCCGGAAGTCAGGGGCAGGGTCGAACAGTATCTCGCGGGAATCGACAGTGCCGCCGAGCCCAACCGCTTTGCGGGCCAGATCAGGGCGGGCATACGATACCAGACAAATGCCAATCGGGCGCCAACCGACTCGATCATTCTGCTGAACGGACTGCCGTTCTCGCTCAACGCAGGCTCGCTCGCCTCACCCGATGGCAATATCTATACGACCGGCATCTTTCATATCTCCCACGACCTGGAATCGCAGGGTGATACGCTTGAGGTCGATTTCCTGACGTATGCTTCCAAGCAGTTTCAGCATGACGAACTCGACGTCGCGCTCGCTGAGGTGACCATCGGCCCCGCCTTCGACATGGGTCGCTTCGGCATCGACAACGCAGCGCTTGGAATCTACGGAATCGGCTCGGCTGTCTATCTGGGCGACGACTTCTATTCAGCAGGCATCGGCGCGGGCACCCGCTTCGTCATCCGCCCCAATCCGGCGCTGTCGTTCCTTACGGCGCTGGAATACCGGCACAAAAGCTACCAGGACAGCCCAAGTTCGCCGACCGCCTCTCTGCGCGATGGCGACGAGGTGAGAACCTTCGGCACGGCAACCTATGTCGTGGCGCCGCAGGTCGTCCTCTACGGCAACGTCTATGCGCAGCGCACATGGGCCGACGCCGGCTATCTTTCCTCGCTTGAGGGGGGCTTCACGGTAGGGCCGCGCTATTCATTCGCCTCGCCGGTGTCGAGCGACATGCCGGCCTGGACGGTGGCGGTGAACACGGGCGCGCTCTTCCGCAACTATGACGATCCCGATCCGGTGATTGATTCCGTTGCCGAAAGGGACTGGGAGGCATTCGTGGGGGGTGGCCTGACAGTCCCGATCAAGCCGGACCTCGCTCTGCTAACAGAGCTCGAATATCGCTACGTCGATTCCAATTACGACACCCGAAAGTACGATAATTTCTCGATCTCGTTCAGCGTCGCGAAAAGCTTCTGAGGACGGAAACCATGACACGCAGGCGTCCTCGTTCAATCATGTCCAAAGCCGCCGTTTGCGGAGGTCTTGCCGTATGCGGCCTGTTCGCGGTGCTGGGGCAGGCGCGTTCGGAAGTCGGGGTTACGGCTGCTGTGAACGTCGATGCACGTGGCCGTCCGCCGGGCGCGGCCCCCCGGGTTCTGGCCCTGGGAACGAATATCGTCTTCAACGAACAAATCACGACCGATGCAAACGGGCTGGTGCAAGTGCTGTTGCTCGACGGAACCACATTCACGGTCGGTCCTAACAGCGAACTGAGTATCGACGAGTTCGTCTACAATCCCGATACCGGCGACGCCAAAGTTGTTGCCTCGCTGACCAAGGGTGTCTTCAGATTTGTCGGGGCGCGTACCAGCCAGACCGAGGGGGGCGCTACCATCAAGACGCCGGTCGGCACCATCGGCATTCGCGGCGCCGTGTCCAACATCTCCTACGACCCCTCGACAGGCGAAACCACGGCGGCTCTCGTCGCCGGCAAGAGCCTGAACATCACCGACAGCGACGGC
>JBKJRE010000246.1:0-3592 GCA_046594775.1 Rhizobiaceae bacterium
GTCACGTCGATCGAGGCGACCGGAACCGGCGATCTCGCTCTGCTGGTGACGGCGTATGGCCGCCCCTGGGTGAAGGAATCGTTCGGCACGTGGTTTGCAGAGCAGTGCAAGGCCGCCGGCGTGCCAGGTCGCGCGCACGGCCTCAGAAAGGCCGGAGCCACATTCGCCGCCGACAACGGCGCGACGGCCAATCAGCTGGCCGCAATGTACGGCTGGAAGAACCCGCGCATGGCTGAAGTCTACACGCGCAGGATGAATCGTACGAAGCTGGCGGAACAGGCCGCGAACAGTCTATTCCCGCACCTTGAACCAGGTGCGGGAATCAGAGCGGAAAACGTAACAAAATCAATACCGAAAAAATGAGTTGGCGATCCCGGCAGGATTCGAACCTGCGACCATCGGCTTAGAAGGCCGGTGCTCTATCCTGCTGAGCTACGGGACCGCAAGCCAGCGCTTTGCGCCGGCCTATGCTCCAAGAGGCAGATATGCTTCCGTTCAATGCGTCCACGGGATCTTGCGGTCATATCGGAAGTTCTCGGCGTATGAAATCTGGCGGCGTGTGGATTGCTTGGGCTCCTGAACCTTGAAGGCCAGTCCATTCTTCTCTGCGTAGGCCACGGCCTCCTCCTTCGTTTCGAAAGCAAGGCGGATCTGGCTCTTCATGTCTCCGGACGTGGTATATCCCATCAAAGGATCGATCTTGCGCGGCGTTTCGGGTTCGAATTCAAGCACCCAAAGCCCCGTCTTTGCCTTGCCGGACTGCATCGCGGTTTTGGCGGGACTGAAAATGCGTGCTGACATGCCTGCTGCTTCCTGACTGCTTTTTTCCAAGTGCAGCCTTCCCTAACGTGTTTGCCTCGTCAACCCATCTTGCCGGAACGAACAAAGATCAGGCAATCCAGGGATAATTGGTCGGAGCGGCAGGATTCGAACCTGCGACCCTCTGGTCCCAAACCAGATGCGCTACCAGACTGCGCTACGCTCCGTGACCGTCTCCGGCGCTGCTGTGCCTAGAGATTTAGCCTTGCGAGCGCAACCCTGAAAACAATCGCCGCGCACGAAACGGCGAAGCAAATTCGGCTTCCGCGGCGGCATTCGATGAATGAGACGCTGAATCTTGTGGCTTCGGCGCATTCCCGACGTCGATCAGGTTGATCCGGTCTAGATGTCGAATTCGGACTGCCCTTGGTCCATCGCACTCACTATTTCCGCAGCCAAGGCACGCGTGATGCGGGCCTTTTGCTCCAGGGCTGCCCGATCGAGCCTGTCGACAATCCCGATCGCGGTCGAGAGCGAACGCTCTATGCGCCTGACCAGAAACTGCACCACATGGGATTCGACCTCGATCTGCCTGTCGGCGAAAAGCTTGGTTATCACCGCCGCAAGCAGATGATCGTCCGGTTCGTGCATCTCCACCGTCGCTGCAAGCTTGAGCCGCGATCCCAGATCCGGAAGCGTGACGCCCCAAGCCGCAGGAAAGCGCCTCGACGTCAGCAGAAGCTGAGTTTGCGCGTCTCGAACGGCGTTGATCAGATGAAACAGGGCCTTTTCGTCGAGGTTTTCATCAGCGTCGTCGATAAGGACCGGGCTGGTCAGTGGCCCCTTCTGGACCCAATTCCCGACTGAGGAGGCAGGAAGCGAAACCGCCTTGGCCAGTTCAGCCCAGACCGAGGCAAGATGCGTCTTGCCGGAACCGGCCGGGCCGGCAAGTACGACGATCTCGGCCGGCCAGTCCGGCCAGCGATCAATCAGGGCAACCGCCTGCCTATTGGCGTCCGACACGACAAGTTCGTCGCGCGAATGCCCTGTCGAGTGACCAAGATCGAGCGGCAGTTGGCGGGGCTTCTCAAGTTCGCCCATCGCAAAGCTCAATTATCCTGCCCGGAGCGAGGTCGACCGCGGACCGGCTTCGGATCGTCCGGTACCGGCTCTGCTGGGTGGCCTTTGTAGAGCGGCGATTCCAGATAACGGGCTATCGCAAAGCGGACCAGCACTGCGACGGCCGCCGCGGCCGGAACAGCGATCAAAAGCCCGACGAAGCCAAACAGCGCACCGAAGGCAAACAGCGCAAACATGAGCCACACCGGATGGAGACCCACGCTCTTGCCCACGAGTCGGGGCTGCAGAATGTTTCCTTCGATGAACTGCCCCACGAAAAACACGCAGGCGACAGCCACGACCATCAGCCAGTCCGGCCAGAACTGAACAAATGCAACGCCCACGGCCAGCACAAGGCCGACCATCGAGCCGACATAAGGAATGAAACTTATCAGCCCGGCAAACAGTCCGATAAGTATACCGAAATTGAGCCCTGTGACGGTCAGGCCAAAGGCGTACATCAGGCCCAGCACCAGGCAGAGGGTGCCCTGTCCCCTAACGAAACCGGCGGTCGCGGCATTGATGTCGGTGGAAATGGCGCGAACAGTCTCGACGTAGTCCCGCGGCACCCAGCTATCGATGGCGGTGACCATTCGGTCCCAGTCGAGCAGCATGTAGAAGGCCACGACAGGGGTCACGACAAACAATCCCGCGATACTGAAAAGGGCGACCCCGGAACTCCAGATCGACTGGAAAATGGTGCTGAAGAAACCAACACCCGTTGTAAGCAGCGAATTGAGACCGTCACCCAGCGTTTTTGCGTCGATGCCGAAATTCCGTTCCAGCCATTGCGGATCAAAGTTGGTGATCAGGGTTTGGAGACGGGTCAGATATTCGGGCAGCTTGGCGAGAAAGTCGGAAAGCTGCGTCGCCAGGACAGGCACCAGAACGACCAGGCCAATCGTCAGGATGACGATAAATGCGATCAGGATGAGGAATGTCGCGGCTGTGCGCGATAGTCCAAGCCGCTCCAAGCGGTCTGCGACAGGATCGAGAAAATACGCCAACACCATTCCGGCAACGAAAGGCAGAAGAATGTTGCTGAATATGTAGAGGAACAGAACGAGGAGCACGGCGCTGACCAGCCAGAAGCGCATCTGGCGTTGGAACGTGATGGCCCGCGCCTGGACCGCTTCTTTATCCGTCAGGGGTTGCGCCTTTGCCATCGTCGGTCATGTGCCTCAGCCAAGCTACGAGATAGGCCGCCGCGGAAGCCACGGTCAATAGTCCGGACACGACAATGAGAACAGGTCGCGCCGGACCAAATTCGGTGGCGAAAGCCAGTTCGGCGAGGATGACGGCTGCCAGCACTATCTGAATGGCGGTGTTTGCCTTGGACACCATCAATGGCTTCATCTCGACGGGGGCGCCCATGACGCTCGAGAGGAGAACGGCGCCGACGATCAGGGCGTCCCGGCTTACGACGGCGACAACCAGCCATGTGGGCAGTTCGTCCATAAGGCCGAGCACAATGAAAACACTGACCAGCAACAGCTTGTCGGCAAGAGGGTCGAGATATGCCCCCAACTGGGAGCGCTGGTTAAACCGGCGCGCGACGTATCCGTCTACACCGTCCGAAATGCCAGCGACCAGAAACCCGGCAAACGCCAGATTGCCCTGTCCTGCCAGCAGCCAGTACACCACCGCCGGCACCAACAGGAAACGAAGGATGGTGATCATGTTGGCCGCGGTCACGTACCTTGTCCTCCAGACT
>JBKJRE010000247.1:0-2505 GCA_046594775.1 Rhizobiaceae bacterium
GGCTGGGAGCCACTATGCGGGTTTCTGAACGTCCCCGTACCCGACGAGTCCTACCCGCGCAAAAATGATCGGACTGAGTTCTGGGCGCACATGAAGGGTGAAGCCTGAAGAACCACAGGCGTGCTTGTGCATTCTATCAAACAAGCAATAGTCTGCTGCATTCGAAAGCAGCGAGCACATGCCAGAAAACCGGAAACTCGCAGCCATTCTGGTTGCCGATATCGTGGGTTTCAGTCGCCTCACGGGCGCTGATGAAGATGGCATGCTGGCACGTTTGCGCAACCTGCGTAGCGATGTCGTCGATCCGACAATTGCAGTGCACAGTGGGCGCGTGGTGAAGCGGACGGGCGACGGTGTACTGGTCGAGTTCCGCAGTGTTGTTCAGGCTGTCCGCTGCGCCATCGAATTCCAGGATATCATGGCCGAGCGTAATGCAGGTGTCCCATCCGATCGCCGTGTTGAGTTTCGCATAGGCGTTCATCTTGGCGACGTTGTCGAAGAAGGTGATGGCGATTTGATGGGCGACGGCGTCAATATTGCAGCGCGTCTTGAGAGCATTGCGGAGGCTGGCGCGATTTGCATATCCGAGGATGCCTATCGGCAGGTCCGATCGCGGCTCGACCTTTCGGTGACCGACATGGGCCTGCAGATGCTCAAGAACATCGCCGAGCCGATCAAGGTCTATGCCTTGAAGGTTGGGGCGCTTGGCAGACCAATTGGCCGTCAGCCCGAGCAATCGGCGCACCTGGTGATCCCTGACAAGCCGTCCATTGCGGTGCTGCCCTTCACCAACATGTCAGGCGATCCTGATCAAGAATATTTTGCCGACGGCATGGCCGAAGACATTATTACCGCACTGTCGAAGTTCGAGCAGCTTTTCGTAATCGCGCGGAATTCGAGCTTTGTCTACAAGGACCGTGCAGTCGATATCATGCAGGTGGGGCGCGAGCTGGGCGTGCGGTATGTACTGGAAGGCAGTGTGCGCAAGGCAGGCCAACGGGTACGCATCACTGGACAGCTGATCAACACCGCCACAGGCAGCCATCTTTGGGCAGACAAGATCGATGGGGATCTTGAGAACGTATTTGACCTTCAGGATCAGATCACTGCAAGCGTGGTCGGGGCGATCGAGCCCACGGTGCGCAAGGCGGAGATCGAACGGGCGAGGGGCAAGCGCCCCGAACATATGGGAGCCTACGACCTTTATCTTCAGGCGCTTCCGCACATTTATGCCATCCGTCCAGAAAGCAATTTGCTGGCGCTTGGATTCCTGATGCAGGCGATTGATCTTGACCCCGAATATGCGCCGGCGCTGGGGCATGCGAGTTGGTGCATCGTTCAGCGGATCACGCGTCCCTGGGATGATTTCAGTGAGGATGATCTGGCCTTGGCGGTGTCGTTTGCGCGCCGTGCCTTGGCCGTGGGCAGTGATGATGCTCAAGCGGTCGTGTTGGGTGGATTTACGCTTGTCATGCTGCGCGCCGACTACCCCGCGGGTCTGGCTGCCGTGAGGCGTGCCATGGACCTCAACCCCGGGTCGGGTTTTGTGAATTTCATGGCGGGTTGCGCTTTGATTTTTGGGGATGACGCGGCTACCGGGCTGAAATTTCTAGACCGCGCCATGTCGCTCGGGCCGAAAGACCCGAATTTTTTCAGCTATCTGCTTGTTGCCGCTTGCGGGCATCTGTTTTCAGGGCGCCCTGAAACCGCCCTGGATCTGGCTGAACGATCACTTGCGATGAACGCAACCGTGGATTCGACCTACTGGGTGTTGATCGCCGTATACATGGCGCTCGACCGGCCAGACGATTCAAGGCGTATCGCGGGGCAGCTGCTGGCGGTTTATCCTGAAACGACCGCTTCGGGGTATGAGCGGATGTTGCCGATCCGGAACAAGGCGTCCCTTGAGCTGGTGATCAGCAGCTTCAGAAAGGCTGGTATACCAGATTGAGCGAGGCAAAATGTGGATCGAACAGATGCTCGTAACCCTGATCGACAGAATTCTCCATCGACCGATATAGGGTGTTTGAAGGATGCCTTGGCCCCGCTTGTTTTCGCACTGCGGACTTTAATCGTTGCGCACCGAACGATAGCTTCCCGTCCGTCTATCACCGGTGAAATTGAGGTGCGATAGTTTCAGCCCCGCCATCCGCCGGTCCTGGCGGACACATCAGGCCGGATACTCCAACCACCCCTGATGCCGGATTGAGAGCTTCCAGCGTGGTCTTGACCACCTGACCGAAGCGGACATCGGCCATCTGCTCAGATTCCCTCAGCATGATCCGGAAGCTGCTCTCACAATGCACTTTTTTCCAACGCGCCATGTTCTGCCGCCTTCTGCCGATAGATCTCCTGTTGGCTGTAAACTCACCGCCTTATCCATTTGTTCCTCGCGCGATCAGACGATGCTGAGCCTCAGCGCCCTGGCGCGGGTGTTTACAGGGATTTTGGCCGGAACCTCATGGGCCACGCACATCAGGCCGAATGCGTCGGCGCCGTGGGAGG
>JBKJRE010000429.1:0-2543 GCA_046594775.1 Rhizobiaceae bacterium
GCTTGTACGCCTGGGCAAGGCCTATCCCTGCTATGCGTCGCCTGAAGAACTCACCGAAATGCGCGAGCAGGCCCGCGCCGGAGGCCGGCCGCCGCGCTATGACGGTCGCTGGCGCGATCGCGATCCGTCCGAGGCCCCGCCAGGGGTCAATCCAGCCATTCGCATCAAGGCGCCGTCCGACGGCGAAACGATCGTCCGGGACCGGGTCCAGGGAGACGTGAAGTTTCCCAACAAGGATCTCGACGATTTCATCATCCTCAGATCGGATGGGGTTCCAACCTACATGCACGCCGTCGTGGTCGACGATCACGACATGGGGGTCACTCACATTATCCGCGGTGACGACCATCTGACCAATGCCGCGCGCCAGCAGATCATTTATGACGCGATGGGTTGGAGCATTCCGGTGATGGCGCACATTCCGCTCATCCACGGCGCCGACGGCGCCAAGCTGTCGAAGCGTCATGGTGCGCTCGGGGTCGAAGCCTATCGCGCAATGGGTTATCTGTCCGCAGCACTTCTCAACTATCTTGCGCGCCTTGGCTGGAGCCATGGCGATGATGAACTCATGAGCATCGATCAGATGATCGAATGGTTCGAGATCGGGGACGTCAACAAGGGCGCTGCTCGCTTCGACTTTGCCAAGGTGGAGGCCCTTAACGGTCTCCATATGCGCCAGATGGATGATGCGACGCTGTTCGAGATTTTCGTCGCTACCCTTCCCTACCTGGAAACGGCAGGTTGATCGCGGACGGGCTGGACGAGAACCGCAGGGCCCAATTGATGGCGGCAATGCCCGGTCTCAAGGAGCGCGCCAAGACGCTGGTCGAACTGGCGGACGGCGCGGCCTTCCTGTTTGCGACCAGACCGCTCGGCATGGACGAAAAGGCGAAGGCGCTGCTTGGCCAACCGCCTCGTGAGATTTTGGCTGGCGCGTTGCAAGCACTTCAATCCTTGCCTGGCGAGTGGACAGCTTCGGCAGCGGAAACGAGCATCAGGGAATTCGCGACACGCGACGGACACAAGCTTGGCGCTGTAGCACAGCCTTTGCGTGCAGCGCTTACGGGAAGATCGACGTCGCCTGGCGTGTTTGATGTGCTGGCAGTGCTTGGCCGTGAAGAAAGTCTTGCAAGGATTGCCGATCAAATCGATTAGGACAATCATGCTGCCCTAACACACCTTGAAACGCCGCTTTCGCGGTGCAACATTGATAAAATTGGAAGATAAGTGCCGCGTTCATGCGGCGGTAGCAAAAGGGTTTGAATGAAAAAATTGTGCCGGGAAGACATTGGTTGTAGCGAAGGGAGTTCACGATGACGACTGCGAAACTGGAATATGCGGGAAAAGCCCACGAATTGGCGGTTCGCAGCGGATCCGTCGGGCCCGATGTCATCGACATCGGTTCACTCTATGCGACGACCGGCGCCTTTACATACGATCCGGGTTTCACTTCCACCGCGAGCTGTGAATCGGCCATCACGTTCATCGACGGCGATGCCGGCATTCTTCTCCACCGAGGCTATCCGATCGACCAGCTGGCGGAGCACGGTGACTTTCTCGAAGTCTGCTACCTGCTGCTCTATGGGGAACTGCCGACGAAGGCGCAAAAAGACGACTTCGACTACCGCGTCACGCGCCACACAATGGTGCACGAGCAGATGTCGCGCTTCTTCACAGGCTTTCGTCGTGACGCCCACCCGATGGCGGTGATGTGCGGCGTGGTTGGCGCACTGTCGGCCTTTTATCACGACTCGACCGACATTTCCGATCCGTATCAGCGGATGGTCGCATCGATGCGCCTGATCGCCAAAATGCCAACGATCGCGGCGATGGCCTATAAGTACCACGTCGGTCAGCCCTTCATTTATCCGAAAAACGAACTCGCCTTCGCCGCCAACTTCCTGCACATGTGCTTTGCCGTGCCGTGCGAGGAGTACAAGGTCAACCCTGTGCTTGCGCGCGCCATGGAGCGCATCTTTATCCTTCACGCCGATCATGAGCAGAACGCCTCGACCTCCACTGTCAGGCTCGCGGGATCCTCGGGCGCCAATCCCTTTGCCTGTATCGCAGCGGGTATCGCCTGCCTTTGGGGTCCGGCACACGGGGGCGCCAACGAGGCAGCGCTCAACATGCTAAGCGAGATCGGCCATGTCGATCACATCCCCGAATTCATCGCTCGCGCCAAGGACAAGAACGATCCCTTCCGGCTTATGGGATTTGGCCACCGCGTCTACAAGAACTATGACCCGCGCGCCAAGATCATGCAGAAGACGGCGCATGAGGTGCTGGGCGAGCTTGGCATCAAGGACGATCCCACGCTGGATATTGCAATCGAACTGGAAAAGATTGCGCTGACCGACGCCTATTTCATCGAGAAGAAGCTATACCCGAACGTCGACTTCTACTCCGGCATTACGCTGAAGGCGCTTGGCTTTCCGACCACCATGTTCACTGTCCTGTTCGCGGTTGCGCGCACCGTTGGCTGGATTGCACAGTGGAAGGAAAGCCAAGCGCCTTCAGCGTAATGCCGGAGTAGAAGTCGA
>JBKJRE010000109.1:0-2792 GCA_046594775.1 Rhizobiaceae bacterium
ATAGAGAGCATCGCGCTGAAGACTATCGGTGGCGTGCCGCTGAGGCTCGGCGATGTCGCCAAGGTCGAAATCGTGCCGGACGAACGCCGCGGAATCGCGGAACTGAACGGCGAGGGCGAGGTCGCGAGCGGCATCGTGCTGCAGCGGGTCGGCTCGAACGCGCTCACCGTGATCGACAACGCCAAGACGCAACTCGCAGATATTGAGAAGAGCCTGCCGGAGGGCACAGAGATCGTGCCCGTCTACGACCGTTCGAGGCTGATCGAAGCGGCGATCGAGACGCTGAAATCGACATTACTTGAAGAGAGCGTGGTCGTGGCGCTGGTGACCATAGTCTTTCTGTTGCACGTCCGAAGCGCGCTGGTCGCAATCATCATGTTGCCGGTAGGCATCCTGATGGCGTTCGCGGCGATGAAACTGCTGGGTCTCGGGTCCAACATCATGAGCCTGGGCGGCATCGCAATCGCCATCGGCGCCATGATCGACGCTGCAATCGTCATGATAGAGAACGCACACAAACATCTGGAACGGGCGCCGCCAGGCAAGTCCCGCATCGACGTGCTGATCGAGGCAGCGAGCGAAGTTGGCCCGGCTCTGTTCTTCAGTCTGCTCATCATAACCGTATCATTTCTGCCGATCTTCACGCTGGAAAGTCAGGAAGGCCGCCTCTTCGGCCCACTCGCTTTCACCAAGACCTTTGCGATGGCGGCTGCTGCGTTGCTGTCGGTGACCCTCGTCCCGGCGCTGATGGTGGTACTTGTGCGTGGGCGGATCGTGCCGGAGCATAAGAACCCCCTCAACCGGTTGCTGATCGCGTTCTATCGTCCGATCATCGCTGGCGTGCTGAGAGCGAAAACCTTCACCATTCTGCTTGCCATTCTGGCCCTCGTGGCAACGGTCTGGCCGGCGCGCCAGCTTGGTAGCGAGTTCATGCCAGCCCTCGATGAGGGCACACTGATGTACATGCCGACGACCTTGCCCGGTCTATCCATCACCAAGGCCGCCGAACTGATGCAGATGCAGGATCGCATCATCAAAACCTTTCCCGAAGTCGAAAGCGTGTTTGGCAAGGCCGGCCGAGCACAAACCGCGACCGATCCGGCGCCAACCGAAATGTTTGAGACAATCATCAATTTGAAGCCGAAATCGGAATGGCGACCGGGGGTCACTTCCGAAAGCCTCAAAACAGAGATGGACGCGGCGCTCCAGTTTCCAGGCGTATCGAACGCCTGGACAATGCCAATTCGCGCCCGCATCGACATGCTATCAACCGGGATCCGCACTCCGGTTGGCGTCAAGGTGTACGGCACCGATCTCGGCGAAATTGAGACAGTCGCACGCCAGGTAGAAGCTGTGCTCCGCAACGTGCCTGGTACCTCAAGCGCCTATGCCGAACGCGTCATCGGCGGCTACTTTCTTGATATCACGCCCGACCGTTCGGCACTCGGGCGCTACGGGCTTTCGGTCGGCGACGTGCAGGAGGTCGTCTCGATGGCGCTCGGCGCGGAGTTAATTACCACTACGGTCGAAGGTCGCGAGCGATACGGCGTCGCCATCCGCTACCCACGTGCGCTCAGAAGCGATCCCCAAGCGATCGCTCGCGAGGTGCATGTGTCGTTGCCTGGCGGCGGCACGGTACCACTTGGTGAGGTGGCGAAAATCGAGCTGACACGAGGCGCTACCTCGATCCGCACCGAGAATGGCCAGCTTGCTGTCTACATATTCGTTGACATTACGGGGCGCGATCTTGGCGGCTATGTTGCCGACGCGCAGGCGGCCGTCGCTACCGGGGTGCAGCTTCCGACTGGCTACTCCCTCGGTTGGAGCGGCCAATTCGAGTATCTGGAGCGGGCCGAAGCACGATTGAAAATCGTCGTTCCGCTGACACTGGCGCTAATCTTCTTGCTACTATTCCTCAATTTTCGCCGACTCACCGAGACACTGATCGTCATGTTGTCGTTGCCATTCGCGCTCGTCGGCGGCATCTGGTTGATGTGGTGGTTGGGCTTCAATTCCTCTGTCGCGGTCGCAGTCGGCTTCATTGCACTCGCAGGCGTGGCAGCCGAAACCGGAGTTATCATGCTGATCTATCTTGACCACGCGCTAATCAAAGCGAGGGCCAGGAATGTCGGTCAAGGCCGTCGGTTTACGAAGGATGATCTTCATGCGGCGATCATGGTTGGAGCCGTCGACCGTGTGCGCCCGAAGATGATGACTGTCATTGCTATCATGGCTGGTCTGCTGCCAATCCTATGGAGCACCGGGGCTGGTTCGGAAGTGATGCAGCGCATCGCGGTTCCCATGATTGGCGGCATGGTCTCATCGACCATTCTCACGCTGGTGGTAATTCCCGCCGTCTACGGAATTGTGAAAGGTTGGCGTCTGCCTCAGACAACAAATACGGACCGCATTCTGACAGAAGCCGTTCGGCTTGCGATGGCGAAATAGCGGTGAAGTTGACGGTCGACGGAATGAAGCGGGCAGTGGGGCGGTGTTGATGCAAATTTCGCCGGTTCTTGCTGCCTCAGCTAAACCGACCTTTTCGGGTTCGGCCACGACCTCGTGTATGGACACTGACAATGTCTGCTAACGGGTCGTGCCCAATCTGGACGCTTCGGCTGCTATGGTGAAGGGTTTCGGGTGCCCGTTAGGCGTACGAAAGCCTCTCATGCAGGAACCCGCGGGCCACAGTCGATGTCTATGGGGATTTTGGATTTCGGCCGATGTCTGGGGTGGCGCGACCGCCGCAAGGAAGCGTCGTTATGGATGCGGACAGGTCGCTTCGTTGCGCC
>JBKJRE010000401.1:0-6650 GCA_046594775.1 Rhizobiaceae bacterium
GTTGGACGGATCCACGACAAAGATCTTGGGTCCGACATGCTTGACGAAATCCTTGCCTTCCAGAATGCGAACAGCCTGGTCGATGGCGATGCGGCCCTGAATGACCATTGAATCCGCAGGCGCCGCCAGGATGAAGCCGCGCTTTATGCCTTCATAAACGCCAGGCGTCATGTAGAAGGCGAGCAAGTCGACCTTGCCCTGCAGACCGCGTTCACGGATGAGCCCCTGCGCCGCCTCGGCGGTCACAGCCGTACCCGCAATGTAGCGGATGTTGGGATTGGCCTGCAGCTCGTCCTCAACCAACTTGAGCTGGACTTCCTTGCCGGTGTCGCCGAATTTTGGCGCAAGCACCTTGACCGCCGAGCCCTTGACTGCGTCGAGAAATCCTTCATTTGCAGCCTCGACCCAGCCTGCGCCTGCCGGTCCGGGGAACCAGCCAACCTCTACCTCGGGGGTTCCGGCAGGATGCTTCTTGGCAAGATACTCGCCTGTCGAGGCGCCCATGGTCCGGAACGACACCAGCGACTTGGCGGCCACGTCCGGTGACGATATGCCATTGATGACATCGATAACGGGGATGTTCTTCTTCTTGAGCTCGGAGACCAGATTGTTGAGGCCATCGAAGGAAATGGCGCCGATGACGACGGCCTCCGCGCCGCCGGCGACGCAATCTTCGATCTGCGAGATCTGCTTGTTGAGCTCGGTGTAGCCGCCTGCTTCGACCAGGTTCAGCTTGACGCCGAGGCGCTTTGCTTCTTCGGCAACGCCGTAATCCACGCCGAGCCAGTAGGCGTCCTTCATATGCGGGAACGATACGCAGATGTTCCACGCCTTTGTCGCCTTGTCGAGTGGCACATAGGAAACGTCGACGGACTTGCCGTCGGCGGCAAAGGGCGGGTCGATCTGGGTCGCGTCGTAAGGATACCAGTCCGCGGCCTGAACGCCGGTTGCGGTGAGCAGCGTCGCTCCCGCCAACAGTGCAATCATTGAACGTGTCATGCTTATTCCCCTTTTCCTGTTACTGTTGAACATGATGTCGTGGCCGGCGCCAAAGCGCGCCAGCCGGCTACTGCAGAGTTTCTCTTATGCGCTGGAGGAGGTGCGAACGGTCCGCGCGCGCTTGCAGCGCGCCCTCCATGTCAACCTTCACGAAGCGGGTCGGTGTATTGGGCTGCATCTGACCGATCAGATCCATGTCGGCCGAAACGACCGTGCCGACCATGAAATAGCCACCGCCTGAAACCGCGTCCCTATGCAAAATGATTGGTTCCGTGCCGCCCGGAATTTGGACTGACCCATATGGGTAGCAGCTGTCGACAATGTTGGACGGATCAGAGCCGGCGCCGAAGGGCTGCGTGCGCTCGACGAACGACATGGGCCGACCACCCCGAAAACGGTAGCCCATGCGATCCGCCTCAGGCGCAACCTTCCAGTCATCGTCAAAGAAGCTGCGCTGCGACTGCTCGACCACGCGGTGCCAATAGAGCCCCGGCAGGACGCGCAGTTCTGCGTGCTTCAGCGGCCTGCGGCGCAATTGTTCGGGGAGTTGACGGCCCTCTTTCGTCGTCGGCGGCGCGCCGACAGGCAGTTCGTCGTCCTTGGCGATGGGGCGTCCCTTGTATCCGCCAAGCGCACCAATCGGGTAAGTGGAGCGGCTGCCGAGTGCCAGCGGCACATCGATCCCGCCGGCGATCGCGATGTAGATGCGCGCGCCGGTGTTCAGGAATCCGAAGGACAGCACCTGCCCCGCCCTGACCTTGATCGCCGTCCAGGACGCCTGTTCGTTGCCATCGAGCAGGATCGGCATTTCGGCGCCGGTGACGGCGATCGTCGTGTCGCTGGTGAATTCAAGCTGTGGCCCGATGAAGACGGCTTCCAGTCCGGCTGCACCTTCATCATTGCCGACTAGCAGGTTGCCGGCGCGCAGGGCCAGGCGGTCCATCGCGCCACCGATCGGAATGCCCAGATGAAAATATCCAGGTCGGCCCAGATCCTGGACCGTCGTGGAGAGCCCGGCATTGATAACTCTAACGGTCATTGATGGTGCTCTCCAGTTTGGAGTTGTAGCCGTCGATGTCCTTCTGGAACTCGCGCAGGTCGAATTTGAGCTCGCGGATGGTCGGCGAGAAGCGGTTCGCAGCCACTTCCGCGACAGTGTGCTCATACTCGTCCGGGCCGATTGGCTTGAACTTGACGATATCGCCAGGCCGAAAGAACACCATGAAGTCGCGAAGGTAGCTGGTCTTCTGCTCGGGGTCGAAGATCGGCATCGGGGTAATCCCGAACATCTGGTAGCCGCCAGCGCCGCGGACCGAGTAGATGCAGGAGAAACAGCCGCCATAACCGACCGTCAGTTTGGGCGTATCCGTGCGCGGTCTGAGATACTTGGGAACCTGGATCTGACGCGGTCGGTCGACCATCTGGTACATGAAGGGTAGCCCGGCGACGAAGCCGACCATGGAGACAAACCACGGTGACCCGGCATGGGCCTGGATGAAGTCCTCGACCGTCGAGAAGTTGTTGATGCGTGCCGCATACTCAATATCGGTTGCCTTGGGATCCTGATGCCGTTCACGGAAGCGCATCAGCGTTTCATTCGTCCAGGGGTCCTGATAGTAGACCGGGATTTCTATGATGCGGGTGCCAATCACCGGCTCGGTGCTGGCCGCCGCGTCCTCGATCGATTGGACTTCGCGCAAGATGTCGTCCGGCCGAATGATGTCGGGGTCGAATTTGACCTGGAACGAAGCGTTGGCCGGGCAGATTTCCGTGACGCCCTTGATCCGGCTGTCCTTGATCGCAGTGGTCATGGACAGACTCTTGAAGAAAGCCTCCAGCGACATGCTCTCGTCGCACTCGACGAAGAGGTGCTCGTCACCGCCAAACGAATATCGGTTCTTCATCCAGCAACCTCCTCGGCATTGTTTTGCTGCGCGACGAATTTCGCTTCCAGCCACGTTTCCAGGAATTGCGTATCGAAGGCGCCGGCGATTACATCGGGATCGCGAGCAAGCGCCACATGAAGGGGGACTGTCGTCGGAATGCCGACGATGCTCAACTCGGCCAAGGCTGTCCGCAGCCGCGCAAGGCAGTCGCTGCGGTCTGTACCGTGTACGACGAGCTTTCCAAGCAGGGAATCATAGAAGGGCGGTACGGCATAGCCCTCAAACAACATCGTGTCGAAGCGCACGCCTTCGCGCTCAGGGACGACAAGACCGCTCACCGTACCAGGGCCCGGCATGAATTTGCGATGCGGGTCCTCCGCGTTGATGCGGCATTCGATGGCATGCCCCGAAACGCGGATGTCATCCTGGGTTATGGAGAGCGGCGCGCCGCCGGCGATACGCAGCATCTCCTGGACAAGATCGAGCCCGGTGATCATTTCCGTAACCGGATGCTCGACCTGGATGCGCGTATTGACCTCGATGAAGTAGAAGTCGCGGCTCACCTCGTCATAGAGGTATTCGATCGTTCCGGCGCCGCTGTAATTGACGGATCGAACCAGATCGACAGCGCTGGCGCAGAGCCGCTTGCGAACATCCGCGTCAAGGCCAATTGCGGGCGCTTCTTCCCATACCTTCTGCCGCCGCCGCTGCAGCGAGCACTCGCGCTCGAAGCAGTGGACGAAATTCTTGCCGTCGCCAAGGATCTGAACTTCGACGTGGCGCGCCTTCTCGATGACCTTCTCGATGTAGAGCCCGCCGTCGCCGAATGCCGCTGCGGCCTCGGCCGAGGCCTGCGGGAAATGATGCTCGAATTCCTCAAAGGTCCTGGCGATGCGGATGCCTCTGCCTCCCCCGCCGGCTGCTGCCTTGATCATAACGGGGAAGCCGATGCGCGCGACAATGTCCGCCGCTTCATTCATATCGGTCACCAGCCCGTCGCTTCCCGGCACGGTAGGCACGCCGGCTTTCGCGGCCACCTGACGCGCCGCGACCTTGTCGCCAAGCAGCCTGATCGCCGCGGCGTTGGGTCCGACAAATCTCATGCCCGCCGCCGTCACTGCCTCGGCGAAGTCTGCGTTCTCGGAGAGGAACCCGTATCCCGGGTGAACAGCGTCGACCTTCGCGCTCTTGGCTGCCGCCATGATCGCCTCGATATTCAGGTAGGACTTCTTCGCCGAGGCGGGCCCGATATTAATGGCTTCATCCGCCAGCTTCACCGCCAGCGAGTCGCCATCAGCCGCGCTGTAGACCTGCACGGTCCTGAGGCCGAGCGCCTTGGCGGCGCGGTTGATACGTACCGCGATCTCTCCCCTGTTAGCGATCAGGACGGAGCGGAGTGTCATGCTTCGACCTCGGCGAGAGCCTCGCCGGCCATCACCGGATCGCCATCTTCGACGAGAAACCGGATGCCGGCGCCGTCGATGCCGGCCACGACCTCATGGAATGACTTCATCACCTCGACGACGCCGATGACATCGGCGGCAGCCACGCTGTCCCCGTCATTCTTGAAGGGAGGGCGTTCGGGCGAGGGGCGCCGATAGAACATTCCAGGCAACGGCGACATGATTTCGGTCTTGCTCATTTGCTTGCCTCTACGCCTTGGTCTCTGGAGAGTTGATTTCCGACACGGGAGCGATGCGAACGCCGTTGGCGATGAGCGCCGCGCGCATGGCAGTCGCAAGGTCGACGCAGCCGGGCGTGTCGGAATGAAAGCAGATCGATTCAAACTCGATGTCGATGTCCGCGCCGTCCACCGTTCGCACCTTGCCCTCGAGACAGGCGCGAACAATCTTGTCGGCGACGGCGCCCGGATCGAGTTTGCCCACATGACGCTTGAACACGATCGAGCCGCTGTTGTCGTAGTCCCGGTCGGCATAGAATTCGCGGATGACCGGTTGACCGGCCTCCTTGGCAATGCGGTAGGTCTCTGAAATGCCCATACAAAAGACATAGGCTGTGGGGGCGACAGTCCGCATCAGCTCGATGAAACACCGAGAAAGAGCTTCGTTGGCCGCCAGCTCCATGTATAGCGCCCCATGCGGCTTCACATGCTGGAGGTTGGCGCCATGGCGTCTTGCAAATTCGCGCAAAGCGCCGACCTGATAGGCAATGTCATTGACGATCTCGTCAGTGGTGCCACTCACCTTCCGGCGTCCGAAACCTTGCAGGTCCTTGTAGCCGGGATGAGCGCCGATGCCGACGCCGTGCTGAGTGGCGAGGCGAACGGTTGCGTCCATCAGATTCGGATCGCCTGCATGAAAGCCGGTGGCAATGTTGGCCGAACTGATCAAGGCCATCAGAGTGGCGTCGTCTGTGTCGCTGAGCCACCACTGGCCAAAGCCTTCGCCCAGATCGCAATTCAAATCGACGGCGGTGACCGGCACGCTATCTACCTCCCTGGAATGTTCCCTGCGCATTGATTGCGCTCTTGTCGATTGGTCAAAACGCTAGCAGCTTGCTAACATATTGGAAAATTCTATTCGCAGAACGCTACATTCTGATTTTCAGATAGCACCGGATTGGATCTCACGGATGCGTTGTCCTTTTGATCGCATCCGCAAATTCGAAAGCACCGCATGTCGATCAGTCTCAGACAAATAAGGTATTTCGTCTCCACCGCTGAGCAGGGCCAGATTTCGCAGGCTGCGGTTGAACTATCGATTTCGCAATCCGCCATTACGACCGCGATCAAGGAGATCGAGCGGATCATCGGCGCCGAGCTCTTTGTCCGCTCGTCACAAGGAATGGAACTGACGCCAGCCGGTCGGCAGTTCCTGTTCCATTCCTACGACATCCTGAACAAGGTCAGCGAGGCGACGAGTCTGAGCGTGCCGGCCAACAGTCTCGAAGCCAAGCTTACGGTGGCTGCAACCTATACGGTTATTGGCTACTTCCTGCCCACCCACCTCGAAAAGCTGAAACGAATATTCCCGAAACTCGACATCCAATTGGTTGAACTGAATCGCGAGACGATCGAAGAGGGACTGATTTCCAACCGCTACGACATCGCCGTGCTGCTCACATCGAACGTGCTAAACGGCGATCTGGCGACCGAAACGCTGATAGGGTCGCGGCGCCGGCTTTGGGTGGCGGGCAAACATCCTCTTCTCCAGTCCGATTCCGTCGGCCTGAAGGAGGTTGCCGACCAGCCATACATCATGCTGACCGTCGATGAGGCAGCGCACACCTCGATGAAGTACTGGAGCGAAACAGCCTATCAGCCATCGGTAATCCTGCGGACCTCCTCCGTCGAAGCGGTCCGATCGATGGTCGCCAACGGTCAGGGAGTGGCGATCCTGTCCGACATGGTGCTCAGGCCCTGGTCGCTTGAAGGCAAACGGATCGAGACCATTGTGCTGCGCGACCCCGTGCCAGCCATGGGCGTCGGACTGGCGTGGCGACGAGGTGCGATGTTCACGCCGCCCATGCATGCGTTGCGGTCCTATTTCAGGCAGGCATTCCATCTTCCGGACAGCCATCAATAGCGAGATTGGGGAACTCCCATTGAAGCGCCGATCGATGGCGCTGACGAGCTTGTCCCTCGAAGGCCGTCCGGAAGCTCTTCGAATCCGGACGGCCTCTTTGATGACTAGAGCGTTTCAAGGTTAGATTGAATCATTCTGCCGGAGGCAATTCGAGACAAGGTCGAGGGGTTTGGCGAAGGTCGTACCGGGTGGTACGACCGAGACGAAGCCCGATGGATTT
>JBKJRE010000505.1:0-3000 GCA_046594775.1 Rhizobiaceae bacterium
TCCGCGATATTCCGATGAGGCTTGTGGATAACGCGCCCGCTGGCGATTTCGTCACAGAGGATGGCCCGGTTTTCGCTCGCCTGGGCAAGGATCCGGATGGTTTCTGGCGTGTTCGTGCCGCCATGCTTGGGCATCCGTCGAGCCAGACGTCAGCGCCGGGAGAGGTCGATATCAAGGGGCAGGTTGTAGGCGGCCGACCCGTCGAGCCCAATGCTTCGCTCAACGTCCAATATGGCATCGACCGCTTCTATTTGCCGGAAGGTGAGGGGCGCGCCATAGAGACAGACATGCGCGAGCGTTCCTTCGGCATCCTAGTTGCGGTCGCCGCAGACGGGACGCCGCAGATCAAGGCGTTGATGGATGGCGACAAGAATCTATACGAGGCGCCGCTGTTTTGAAGCCGCTGTATTGAAAAGGACGGCCTGGTGCGGGTAGAGGGACTCGAACCCCCACGTTTTCACGCCAGAACCTAAATCTGGTGCGTCTACCAATTCCGCCATACCCGCATCGGCCCGCCCAATCCCACGTCGCCATCATTCTGTCAATCTCGCGGCTTCTATGCTGGCCAAGGGCTGGCTTGCGAAGATAGTTGAAAATTCGCCCCGGCTATGACAAAAGGCGTGGCAAGTGTGAGGGAAGACGACGATACGTTCCCCGTGAGTGTGGTAAGAAGCAGGAAAAACAAAGACTTACGCACATTTGCGGCGTGTTTTCGGGTCCAATGGAACCGCTTCGGCTGAGCCGCGGTGCCATAAAGCCCAGCCCGCACCTCAATAGCCATTCCGGCCACGAATTTACCGGCAGGATGAACGGCAAGGAGCCGTTCCAGGTTGCCGGTTTTTGGAAACAAAGGTTTTGAATATGCAGGTTACCGAGACGCTGAATTCCGGCCTTAAGCGCGAGATCAAGGTCACGGTTCCGGCCGACGACATGGAAGCCAAGCTCATGGAGCGGCTGAACGACGCCAAGGGCAAGGTCCGCATCAATGGCTTCCGTCCCGGCAAGGTGCCGATTCCGCACCTGCGGAAGGTCTACGGCAAGTCTTTCATGGCCGAAGTGGTCAACGACATCCTCTCGAACTCGACGCGTCACATCATCGCCGATCGCGGCGAAAAGGCTGCGATGCAGCCGGAGGTGACGATGACCGAGGACGAGAAGGAAGCCGAGAAAATCCTCGCCGGGGGCGCGGATTTCGAATTCCAGCTGTCCTACGAGATCATTCCGACGATCGAGATCAAGGATTTCAGCGGCATTTCGGTGAACCGGCAGGTTTTCGATGTACCGGACAGCGAGATCGACGAGCAGGTCGCGCGAGTCGCAGAGTCCTCACGGTCCTACGAGACCAAGGCCGGCAAGGCTGCAGAGGGCGATCGGGTAACGATCGACTATGTCGGCAGGATCGACGACGTGGCCTTTGACGGCGGCGCCGGTACGGACCAGCCGCTGGTCATCGGGTCGAAGGAATTCATCCCCGGTTTCGAGGAACAGCTGATCGGCGCCAAGGCCGGCGACGAGAAAAAGATCACCGTGACGTTCCCGGAAAATTACACGGCGCCGCACCTCGCCGGCAAGGAAGCCACCTTCGACGTGACCGTCAAGGACGTGGCCAAACCAGGTGAACTCGAGATCGACGACGAGATGGCCAAGGCGCTTGGCCTTGAGAGCCTCGAAAAGCTGCGGGATGTGGTCCGCAGCCAGATCGAGAACCAGTTCGGCTCGATGACGCGTCAGAAAATCAAGCGACAGCTGCTCGACCAGCTCGATAAGGCTTACGAGTTCGAGGCGCCTTCGAAGCTGGTGGAAGCGGAGTTCGGCAACATCTGGAGCCAGGTCAACCGTGATCTGGAAGCCGCAGGGCGCAGCTTCGCCGACGAGGAAACCACCGAGGACGAGGCCCGTGGCGAATACATGAAGCTCGCCGAACGCCGGGTGCGTCTGGGTCTAGTGCTCGCCGAAATCGGCGACAAGGCCGGCGTGACTGTCGCTGACGAGGAAGTGCAGCGCGCGCTTTTCGAGACGGTGCGCCGTTTCCCGGCTGACCAGCAGCAGGAGGCCTTCGACTTCTACCGCAGCAATCCAAACGCCGTGTCGTCGATCCGTGCGCCACTTTTCGAGGAAAAGGTCATAGACCATCTGCTGACGCAGGTGTCAGTGACCGACCAGAAGGTCTCCAAGGAAGAACTGATGGCCGAAGACGAGGCGGACGAAGCGGCGGCCAAGCCTGCCAAGAAGGCAGCTTCCAAGAAGGCCTCCGTCAAGAAAGCCGACGAAACCTCGACGGAGGAGCCGAAGAAAAAGGCCTCCCCGAAAAAGAAGGCGGCGGACAAGGACTCCGAATAGGGTTTTCGCGCGTGTTTCCGCAAGAAAGGCCGCTTCCGAGCGGCCTTTCTGGTTTTGCGGCATCAGATCAGCTGCAGCCCCTTCATGCTGGCAAAGCCCTTCTTGCCGATGATGATGTGATCGTGGACTGCAATGCCCAACTGTTTCCCTGACTCGATGATGGTTCTGGTCATATCGATATCGGCACGCGAAGGCGTCGGATCGCCAGAAGGATGATTGTGCACGAGGATGATGGCTGTCGAGGAAAGTTCAAGGGCTCGCTTGATGACCTCGCGGGGATAGACAGGCGTGTGATCGACGGTTCCCGTCTGCTGTACCTCGTCGGCGATCAGGGCATTCTTCTTGTCGAGAAAGAGGATGCGAAAATGCTCACGCTCCTCGAAAGCCATCGCTGCGCGGCAATAGTCGAGAACCTGATTCCAGGAAGACAGCAATTCGCGTGTGCTGATTTCGCCCCGCGCCATGCGCCGTCCCGCCGCGGCGATCACCTTGAGGTCGAGCGCGACCGAGCGCCCGACGCCCTTGACCTCGCACAGCAGGGAAACCGGAGCGCCGAGGACCTGTGGCAAGGAACCGAAGCGCGCAAGCAGGGCTTTTGCCACCGGCTTGGTGTCGGCGCGCGGTATGAGCCTGAACAGGACGAGTTCCAGCAATTCATAG
>JBKJRE010000618.1:0-3505 GCA_046594775.1 Rhizobiaceae bacterium
AGGCCGCAGGTGCGCGCGCCGTAGATGGAAACAAGCTGGCCGGGCGCCAGCCCCGTGACCCCGGGTCCGACGGCCTCGACCACCCCGGAGGCCTCGGCGCCGATGGTGAGCGGCAGCTTGCGCTTGGCGAAAGCCATGCCGCGCCAGCCCCAGACGTCGATGTGGTTCAGTGCCACCGCCTTGATGCTCAACGTCACTTCGCCCAGCGCCGGTGCAGGTGGCGGATCGACCTCTACCGTCTCGAGCCTGCGATCCTCGATCAGCTGCAAAGCGCGCATTGCCTGAATTGGTCCCCTTCGAACGTTCGTGCGTTCGCTTAGACGGGTTCCCGCGTCAAAACAAGGCAGGCATTCTGGCCACCAAAGCCAAACGAGTTCGAAATCGTGCTTGAAACGTCGGCATGGCGCTTGGTGTTGGGAACCACGTCCAGATCAATCGCCGGGTCCGGGCTATCATAATTTATGGTTGGCGGGATAACGCCTTCCCGCATGGTCATCAGCGAGAACGCAGCTTCGACGGCGCCTGCGGCCGACAAGGTGTGGCCGATCATCGACTTGTTCGACGAAATCGGGATTTGTTGGATGCGCTCACCGAAAATGGTCGACAAGGAGAGGTGCTCCATCTTGTCGTTCTCGGGCGTCGAGGTGCCATGCGCGTTGACATAGGCAACTTCACCCTCGGACAAGCCTGCGTCATTAAGCGCGGCGCGAACAGCTGCAATGGCAGGCGAGCCGTCCGGCTTCGACCGGGTGCGATGAAAGTCGTCGGCCCGCTCGCCACAGCCGCGCAGAATGCCGATAACCCTGGCGCCGCGTGCAACGGCGCTCTCCAGCGACTCAAGCACCAGCGCTCCAGCGCCTTCGGCAATGACGAAGCCATCGCGATCCTTTGAGAACGGCTTCGACGCCTTCTCGGGGACGCTGTTCTGCGTCGATAGCGCCGACAGCAGCGAAAAGCGGATCAGCGCCTCGGCGGTTACCGAGCCGTCTGCGCCGATCGACAGGGCGCGGTCGCATTCGCCGCGCCGGATTGCCTCGACCCCGAGCTGGATGGCCGTCGCACCTGAGGCGCATGCGGTAGACAGCGTGACGGGCAGCCCGCTCGCGCCGAGACTTTCGGACAGTCGATCGGCAATCGAGCCGAATTGCGCCGTCTGGAAGACGTCGAGCGAGTTAAGACCGCGCGCGATCTGAAGCAGGCTTTCAGTGCCGTTTTCGTGTCCGCCGGCCGCATAGAGCGCGAAGCGTTCACGCCAGTCGAGTTCCACAGGCGGGGATGCAAGGAACAACGGACCACCGAAATTGCCGCTGTCCAGACCGGCTTCGGCGATTGCTTCCCGGGCGGTGGTCTCGGCAAGTTCGTAGGTGAGGGGGCTGGCTCCCATGGAGCTTGACGCCAGAAAATCCACCGTCCCGGCGATCGTGGTGTTGAGGTGATCGGTGGGAAAGCGGGTGATCGGGTGGATGCCCGAATGTCCAGCCGTCAGTGCCGACCAGTTGTCCGATTTGCCGACGCCGAGCGACGTCACGACGCCGATGCCTGTGACCGCCACGATTGGCCTGCCAAGATGGTCTGTCATCTTAACCATGGTTGATATCCCCGGGTTGGCTCAGTTCGCTGCGTGAACGAGCGCCAGGCCTTCGAACTGGTGATAGCCGACGGTTGTTGCAAGAATTGTTTCGGTATTTCCCGAGAACGGCACCTCCGCATCCGCATCGAAAACCGGAAACGGCGCCTTGTTCCGCGCCGCCAGGGCCGCCAGCGCCACGGCAAAAGGAAATTGCGCCTCCTTCATGTGGCCGGTGAGCGAGGCAAAGCCGCGCATTGCCACGCCTGGCATGTTGGCCAGCGCTGTCCGTTCCGCCAAAGTGGCCTCTTTAGCGCCGGACACGCCGGAAACTGCCAGAAGCGGATCGGTCGACAAACCCAGTTTTGCCGCAAGTTTTGCAATGTCGGCCTGTAAATTCCCGGCGATGCGGCGCGAACGTCCCGACGCGATCGTTCCCAGCCTCGCATAGGCAGTGCAGCCCCTGCGCTCTGCATGATCGCGAGATTCGAGCACGAGGAACGCGGCGCCCGAACCGGTGATGACACCGCCGCCTTCGGACCCCTCACGCTCCCAGACAGGCTTCCACGGCCCTCGATGCAGATAGCTGCCGAGTTCGTAGCCGAGCAGCATGTCAGGGTGTTCTGTCTGGAAAGCGCCGCCAACCAGCGCGTGTGTCGACTGACCGCAGCGGATGCGTGCAGCAGCCGTCTCGATCGCCGAAACGCCGGCGCCTTCCTCCCCCATGAAGGTCCGAGACGAGCCGGTCACCTTGTGCACGATCGAGATATTGCCGGCGAGCAGATTTGAGAGCTGCGCCAGGAAAAGGGTAGGGCGCAGGTCGGTCGTCAGGTGTTCGTTCAAAAGGACGCCAAGGTCTTTGCGGCCCTTGGATGCTGCCAGAATTGCCGCATCCACCGCCTCGTCACGTTCGCCGCCTCCAGCGGCCACCACCATGTCCATTGTGGCGCAAAGCGCTTCGTCCGATTTGAGAGCAGCATCATCGAGCGCCAGGCCGGCGGCGTAGGTGCCAAGCCGCTGCCAGGTCTCCATCTGGCGCTGGTCACCCCTCTTGGCGATCTGAAGGCCCCAGTCGATCGCGGGCAGGGGATGCACCACGTAGGGAGCGAACCGTGTGTCATCGATCACCGGCTCGGGCCGCACGTCCGTCAGCTTGCGCCAGTGCTCTGCCGCGCCTTCTCCAAGGCAGGATACGAGACCGATGCCTGTGATGACGACGTCGTTCGGGTTCATTGTCTCTTGGCTGCCAGTTGACCGGCGCCCGCCTAGGCGGACTTTGCCGCGACCAATCCGTCAATTTTGGCGCACAGGTTCTTCATCAGAAAGTATTCGTCAGTCGAAACCTTGCCGTCGTTGACTTCCTGGGTCCACTTTTCAAGAGGAACCTTGATGCCGAATTCCTTGTCTATCGCGAATACGATGTCCAGGAAGTCGAGGCTGTCTATCCCAAGGTCGTCGATCGTGTGGCTCTCGGGCGTGATGGTTGCGATATCGATTTCGCTGGTGTCGGCGATGATCTTGGCGACTTTTTCGAATGTTGTTGGCACGGTTGTTCCTTCGATTCCAGGGCGTCGCACGCCGCCCGACGTTTGACCGGCTGTCTAATCGCTTTTGTGGCCTATGAAAAGAGCCGCCTGAGCCTTCGGTTGTTCTTGCCCCTCTAAACCCTGCCGATCAGTCCTTCAAGACGCCCCGTGTCTCACAATGCCGCACCGCCGAAGCGATGGTCAGCCTGTCTCAGTTGAAGACAATGCGCGCAATCACATGCAACTTCTCATCGGACGGACGAACAATGAGGGCCTCGCCTTCGCGGGCCGGTTCACCCGTCAAGGCCTTGATGGTGTCCAGATACGTCACAAGCACGAGGTTGCCTGAACCTGAATAGTTGCGGATTTCCTGCATGATAGCTTCGATTTGCGCCTTACGGGCCGCGTCATC
>JBKJRE010000248.1:0-3499 GCA_046594775.1 Rhizobiaceae bacterium
TCATATTGCTCCCGAGTGATTTCAGTCCAGGCCATCCGATCCTCCGTAGTCTTTGCAAACCACAGAGAATCACAAGTCGCTGAAATCACTCAACTTAATTTTCGGTTGGGCTCTAAGTCATGTCGCTCGAAAGTGGACCCGATTTTGGAACGACGACATGCATCAAAGAAAAGAACTTGAAGCGCGTCGCATGAATCCGTTCGAGCGCGACGCGCTTTAGCCATCCGGTCAATAGACCTCGCACATACATTTCGGCAGGCATCGGATGGCGGACAAATCGTACCGGTGCAACCGGGGTGGCGGTTGGTCTTCTGCCTTGGGCACATCGCCATA
The DNA here is from genome assembly GCA_046594775.1 of Rhizobiaceae bacterium. Classification (GTDB taxonomy): domain Bacteria; phylum Pseudomonadota; class Alphaproteobacteria; order Rhizobiales; family Rhizobiaceae; genus CAMYMG01. The sequence continues at coordinate 334 of JBKJRE010000248.1, forward strand.
GGGGATCTGAGCCAGCAGTTGAGCGGTGCAGTTGAGGCGCGCCTTCCTTTTGTCGACGGGCCGCACCACCAAAATGGCGCATCCTGCCTGTGCGTGTGCGCCAGCACCTCTCCCTTGGCGGTTTCGCTATGGCGAGGCCGCGATCGCGCCGGCCCGCGCCATCTCCTGCAGAACCATCTGCGAGCCAAAGACGCTGATATGGTGGCGATCATTGTACAGGGAGTGACCATCTCTCTGGTCGCGACAGGTCGTCTCGTCGCAAAAGAGGCCGGTCGGGTCGAAGACCGTGAGACCGGGATGGTCTCTTGAAAGTCCCCGAACAGCTTCAAGATAGGCTGCGCGAGCGGAATCGTGAAGTTCCCTGGTCATCACGCAACCTGCCGGTTCCATGAACCAGAGGCGGCGAAGGCATGATTCGGGGGCGCGCGTCAGTCGAGGCGTGTCGATGGAAAAGACAACTCTTTTGCCGGCCTTCTGCATCGCGTGGATCATCGCCCCGTTGCCTTGCGAGAACGCCTCCCGTTCTGACAGGGGGACACCGTCGATGTCAAAGATGGAATGAACGTCGGCCCTCACCTTGGCCGCGTTCATGGCGATGATGATGGTCTCCAGAGAAGGCAGTTGCATGGCGGCTCCGATGGCTGCTTCGGCGATGGCCGTGCAGTTGTTCCCGAAGCTGTGTTCGAAGGTCGGCGTATAGTGCAGTTTCGGATAGACGGAGCACCCATGAGCGCCAATCAGCAGGCTTTTCGCATCGAAATCGCCGGTATAAATTGCCGAGTTCAGGGCCATTGCATGGCTGTTGCCCACGAACAGAATCTTCGGTTCCGGCGAATTGGTGATGCAGACTGCGTCGGCAGGCAGGGATATATCCAGGAGTCTTTTGCAGCTTGCGTCTGATTTCCGCGATCCACGGAAGACATCTGCTGAGGCAAGCTGTTCGCTGATGCCGCGCCCAGGCACCCCGCCCGTCGCCCCGACATAAATACCGAACAAGAAAACAGCCGAATTGACTGCCAGAAGCAAGACGGCCTTACGGCTGGTGAAGTTGAATCTTATCCTCTTCTCGACGAACTCGAAGGTCAGCCAGGCCAGAAGCAGCGAAAGCGCTACTGCAATCAAGCGCGGCATGATCCTCGGCTCCTCACCAAGAATGATGCGCAGGTAGGTCAGCAGCGGCCAGCGCCATAGATAGAGCGGGTAGCTGATCAAGCCGATCCAGACCAGCGGGGGGTATGACAGCAGCCTGAGATTCACCCAGGCATTGGACCCGGCGGCGATGACCAAGATTGCGGCAGTAACGGGAAGCAGCGCCCAGAAGCCGGGAAATGCCGTATCCGGCGCGATTAGAATGACGCCCGCCACCAGCAGGACAATTCCGGCAGGAGCCAAAAGCCTTCGGTCGCGAGGTGACGCGCCGCCTCGATTTCGCACCGCCAGAGCAAGCAGCGCCCCGGTTGATAATTCCCAGGTTCGCGTCGGCGAAAAATAGAAAGCTGTTTCCGGGCTATGCCGTGTCACGATCACATTGGCCAGGAACGAGCCGACAGTGACGACGGCAATCGACGCGAACCAGCCGACATGTAAGCGCCGGAGGCCAACAAGGAGCAGCGGCCACAGGATGTAGAACTGCTCTTCGACGGCAAGGCTCCAAAGATGCTGCAGGGGCTTGGTCTCGGCCGCCCTATCGAAATAACCGCTCTCGGCCCACAGGAAGAAGTTGAGCACATAGGCCGCTCCTTCCGTGGCATGAAGACCCAGAGTCTTGTATTCGCTCGGAAAAAGCGAGATCCAGCCGAACCACAACACGGCAATTGTGACGAGTATCAACGCCGGAAAAATCCGTCGGATGCGTCGGACGTAGAACCAAAGCAGGCTGAACCGCCCGTTCTCGATTTCGTCGAAGAGGATTCCGGAGATCAGGAATCCCGAGATGACGAAGAAAACGTCGACGCCGATGAAACCGCCGGGAAATGCGGTTGGGAAAGCATGAAAACCAACGACCAGGAGGACAGCGATGGCCCGTAAACCGTCAATATCGGGACGGTACCGCGACTGGATTTTTTGAAGGTGCAAGTGCCGAAACTCGATCTTTCGATGCCCACTGATAGCAGACCGATCTGGGCAAGCAACCAACTGGCAATAACCGGTGACCAACCGGCGACCTTGCAAGCGCGACCGCCCCGACAGCATCCGGCGCAGCGAAACTGAGTTATTTAAAATTGGTGCCGCTTAGGTGACTCGAACACCTGACCCCGTCATTACGAATGACGTGCTCTACCAACTGAGCTAAAGCGGCCCTCCTTCGCCACAGTGGGCGACGGATGGCGGGTGATAGCGTCATTGCGCCGCCAATTCAAGACGCGGCAAGCGGCATTTGAAAATTCACCTTAACGCTGGCGGTATCCCTTCTCATCCTGCGCGTCTGGAACTAGGATGGCGTCCAAAGCGCTTTGGGAGAACCGGGATGCAGATTCGAGCCGTGGTCTGGGGGGAGAACGTTCACGAACAGACGAGCAAGGAAGTTCAAGCCGTCTACCCTGACGGCATGCACGAGACGATCGCTGCCGCACTCGCCGAGGACGAGGCCATCGACGCCTCAACGGCGACGTTGCAGCAGCCCGAGCACGGCCTGACCGAGCAGCGCCTGGAATCAACCGATGTCCTCTTGTGGTGGGGCACGCCGCGCATGGCGCGGTTGAGGACGAGGTGGTTGAACGGGTGCAGCGGCGGGTGTGGGAGGGCATGGGCCTGATCGTCCTGCACTCGGGCCACTATTCGAAGATTTTCAGGAAGCTGATGGGCACGCCCTGCTCGCTTAAATGGCGCGAAGCCGGCGAGCGCGAGCGGGCCTGGGCGATCAATCGCGGCCACCCGATCGCGAAAGGCTTAGGAGAGTGCATCGAGATCGAGCAGACCGAAATGTACGGCGAGCCTTTCGCGGTTCCCGAGCCGATGGAGACGGTTTTCATCTCCTGGTACGAGGGCGGCGATGTGTTCCGCTCGGGCATGACCTGGCAGCGCGGCGCCGGCAGGATCTTCTACTTCTCGCCGGGCCACGAGACCTACCCCGTCTACCACAATCCAGGCGTCCGTCAGGTGCTGCGCAACGCCGTTCATTGGGCTCGAAACGCGTCGCCTGCATGGCGCGCGATCACCGAGGCGC
>JBKJRE010000256.1:0-8239 GCA_046594775.1 Rhizobiaceae bacterium
AGCGTCCTGCACCCTCGAAAAGGTGCTCACGATCCCCTGAAATCGTTGCTCACGATCCAGCGAAATCCATGCTCACGATGCGCTGAAATCCGTGCTCACGATCCCGCGAAATACGCACCCGCTCGGGCTACGCCCTCCCGGCGGTCTCATGCACGCGCCATAAGTGGCCTGGTTTTGCTCCGCCCATTGGCCGGATTTTGCTCCGCCGTTGACACCTTGAAGAGCCAATCTCCATGGCACGGTTGTCCGAACTCTTGAATGTTTCGCGCAGGAAGCTCGAACGAACCTTTCGCCGAACTCTGAATAGGACAGCGCTGGACGTTCGTGAAGAACTGAGAGTACGCAAAGCCAAGGATCTTTGCATGGAAACGGAGTTGGCTCTGATCGATATCGCATTGGCTTGCGGTTATCTTGGCACCGGAAGCATGAATCAATCCTTCAAGAGACAAGGAGAAAGGTTGCCGCGAGATATCCGCGCTTCACTTGCAACGTGAAAGGACGCTTTAGTAGCGTCATCTCCTGAAGGCGATCCGTTTAGCGTGACACGGTCATCTCGTCCGCAATAGTAAAGGGCGCTCCTTCAGTGAAGCGTTTTGGTTCTTTGGTCGAAGTGGAGTTTTTCGCTGGGCACACTGCATAGAAAAAGGTGGTCCGAACTGAGGACTCATAGACAATAGCGGTGCCTTCCGGGATCCAGACCGTATCGCCACGGCATGCTACATAGGTCTTATCACCTACGCGTAGTCTCAACATACCATCCAATATGAATAGCACCTCGTCGTAGTCTGGCGTCCAGGGAACGCTGCAGCTGTCAAACACGCCTACGCCTGCACCCAGATGGCGACTGAACCCGGTGTTGATCAGGCCATGGGCAGCGATACCGTTCGGTCCCGCCCGAAACAGCGCCGGATCATTGCGAAACAACTTCACCGTATTAGCAGCATTGTCACTCACAGCGGACACCCAACCTAATTTCCTGTTCACGTCTGTTCTGAAAAGCCTTGAGCTCGCCAAGGATATCTGGGTTCAGTTCGGGCTGCTCGTAACTTTCCAGCAATTGCTTCCAGACACGATTGGCGCGTTGGGTAGCATCAAGTGCGCCGTCGTCTTCCCAAGCGCCATAGTTGCGCCAGTCCGAGACCAGCGGTGTGTAGAAGGCTTTCTCATAACGTTCGAGCGTATGCCCGGTACCGAAAAAATGTCCCCCAGGGCCGACTTCCTTGAACACATTCTGCGCCAGCTCCGCCTCATTAATCTCGATTGGGCGCAGCACCTCAGTCATCATTTGAAGCATCTCTGCGTCGAGGATCAATTTCTCGAACGATGCCGTGAGGCCGCCTTCAAGCCAACCACCGCCATGGATGATAAAGTTGCAGTGGCTCATGACTGTCGACCAAATCGACATTTCGGATTCATAGGCGGCTTGCGCATCCACCACGTTAGAGACGCAGGCGTTCGACGAGCGCCATGGCAGATTGTAGCGTCGGGCGAGCTGGCCGGAGGCAAGCGTAGCCTTCGCGTACTCGGGGGTTCCAAAGCAGGGCGAGCCGGTGCGCATGTCGACGTTCGAAGTGAACGACCCATAGACACAAGGTGTGCCTGGATAGGCTGCCTGCAGGAACGCAATCACCCCCAGCGCCTCAGCGTTCTGGCCGACCAGAGCGCCAGCGAGCGACACCGGTGCCATTGCGCCGGCAAGTGTGAAAGGTGTCACGACGACTGCCTGGCCGCATTCGGCAAAGGCGGTCGCGCCAGCTGTCATCTGAATGTCCAGGCGCAGTGGAGAATTGGTGTTGATGTTGCCGATGCACGCGGGGTTTCGCTTTAGCTCGTCGCGGGTCACACCAAGCGTCATGCAGGTCATGTCGATGGAATCCTCAGCGCGAAATCGTCCAAGGAGCCATGAACCCCAACACTTGTCCGAAAGTTCGATGCTGTTGATGTAGCCTTGTAGGTGACGCACCTCAGCCGCAACATCCATGGCTTCGAATGGTGTCCCGTAGAGTAGATGAATCGAATTCAGGGAGTGCAGTAGCCGAACGAATTCACGCACGTCCTCTGACGTCCCGGTTCGTCGCCCCCGGTCGAGATCGTTGCAATATGCCGGGCCGATAACGGACACGTAATTGACGTTTGATCCGCCCAGATCAAGGTTCCGGTTCGCGTTCCTCGCGCGAAGAGTAAAGTGCGACGGAGCTTTTGCGATCTGTTCCTCGACGAATCCCGGGTCAAATCGGACCCTCATACTATCCTCGTCGACATCACACCCTTGGCGTCTCATGAAGAGCCGAGCATCAGCGTCCATGAACTCCATGCCGGTCTCGGCCAGTACGCGTAGCGAAGTCTGGTGTATGTGCTCGATCTGGTCGGCACTCAATACCTCGACAGGACTGATTGGGTTGACCAACTTTTTCCAAGGAAGCTGCGGATTGCCGATCTTAAGGCGTTCGGCACGTTGCGTGTTGCGTCTGGTCATTGGTTTATTCCTGGCGCCCGGTGATACGGACTGCGGCGAGGCGCGCCGCGACTCCCCAGCCTAGAAACGGCTCTGGCGGAAGTTTGGAAGGGGCGCCGTATGCCAGCACGTCGTCGATCAGAGTCGATCTCCCCCCCGAAGCCCATTCGGCCATCAGGGCCCCGTGAATTGTGCCTTTCGCAATACCAATAGCGTTCTGGCATGCGACGGCAAAAAGATTGGGCTCGACACGCGAAAAGAATGGCTCGTTATTCTGCGAGAAGCTCAAGCCGCCGGAATAGGCATGCGCGATACGGACATCGCCAAGCTGAGGGAAGCGTCTGTGGAAGGATTCTGTCACCTTCGCGCGATAGTGTAGCAATTGTTCTTCGCTGCAGGTCATGTGGGGTGAATAACGAAACGCAGTGCGGTACCAGATGCGCTCGTCCTGAGTGCGTCGGATCGTTGCTCCAGCCCTCCCAACTGGATGAACTCCCCAGTCGCGGGTCCCGCCAAGGCGCTCTTGCTGCGATGCGTTTAGTGGCTCCGTCAGAACGGCAAAAGAAATGATATTGATGATGCGGCCGCTAAGGATGCCAAACGCAGGCGTGAACCCATCCGTGGCGAGAATGGCGCGGGTTGCGCGAACCGTTCCCTTGGGTGTCTCCGCCTTGATTGTCGAGCCGGTCGTCAGATACGTCACTGGCGATTTCTCGAACAGCACAACATTGGGCGGTAAACTGGCGGAGAGGCCACGCGTTAAGGCTGCCGGGTTCATCAGATGGGTTCCGGACGTGTAGATCGCCGCCTGATAGCTTGCCGTACCTAGGTCTCTTTGCAGAGTTGATCCATCGACCATGTCGAACTGAATGCCAAGCTCCGACAGCAGTCTTGCCGTGTGATCGAGCGCGAGCCGCGCCTTGTCGCCGACAGCGACTTGATACTTGCCGCGCCCGCTCCATTGGCAATCGATCAAGTGGGTCTTGACCTGTCGGTCGAGCATCTCGATGCCCGCTTTGTGCAGCCGATAGATCCTATGGGCTCGTTCGAGGCTGCCATTGGTTTCCGACAGGAAGGGGTGATCGATCGCCATGCCTGCATTTCTGCCGGCGGTGGCCCTGCCTACACGATCAGCCTCGACAATGACTATCCTTGCCTCGGGGTGCAGCTCAGCAAGTCGACTAGCAGCCGATAAACCCGCGTATCCGGCCCCTATTATGAGCCAGTCAGCCTGGACATCACCAACAAGTTCTTGGGAGGCAGGCTGCACCGGCAGGATGTTGTACCAGCCGTTGCCATCGTCGTAACACGGCAGGTAGGACACCACACGTCTATCAACGTTGATGGGCTTTGACATCTGGTCCACAAACGCGCTCATACCCAGCTGTGCAAAACAGTGCCGCCGGTGATTGTGGCGCCATTCTCGAAATAGCAGGCGCCAACGACTTCCCGGACGGCAAGGTCCGTGTGTTCTTCAAGGTTACTTTCAAACAGCTTTATCCTGCCTGTGCCGGCGAAAGCATTGCCAAAGCGGAAGTTTGTCGCGTCGAGTTGGAGCAATTCGCAGACCGAAGGAGGGCCACCAGGGAGCATTGATGGAAAGTAGCGAAGGTTGATCTGCCCCCAGTTCATTATGGCCGGCAGATCGTCCCGGCCAATTGTTTTCTCAATTGCCAGCTCTCCTTCCAGCAGGCGTTCGCCATGTGCGCTTACGAAGCCTGCCATTTTTGTCCCCGGGCCCGGGGCCGTCATTCCAGGGTTCATCGGATGATAGGTCGTTTTGACCGTTTCGCCGAATTTCTTGTTGAACCCCATCACGTAGCCACGGATGAGGCTGAAATCGCGATTGACCCAGGTCTGAACACAGAAACGCGCGTCCTTGCCCTTGTATGAACAGCCAATCCAGATGACCGTCTCATCATACCAGGTGCGCTCGGGATTCTTGACCGGCATTTCAGCGTCGTCCCACAGGCAGTACCACTTGCCGAAATCGACTATCACCATGTCCGGTGTACTGCTTGGCTCGAGTGGCTCCGGAAGGTAGGCAGCAATGGCGTCGGGATCACTGCGATACGCAATGCACAAATGTTCGGTGCCGAAGTGCCATGGTAGGTCGCCGACAACCGATGAGACGCCGCGCGGTGACGGGTAGGCGAAACCCTTGAGATCGTTGATTTTCGTCATTTACTCATCCGATAGTGAGCGATGGTGAGAAGTCATTCTCATCGATTCGGAGATTGAATCAATTGCAAACTTCTAGGGCTATGATTGAGAAATATTCAATATTCATGACATAGAAGTAGGTTGGCCGCGAAGGCCAACCCACTCCCGAAAAAGCTCGTCAGAGGTCCAGCCAGACCTTTTCGTAGTTCACCTCGAGCGCCTGGTGAGCCGGATTGTCCTTCACAGCAGGCACTGAGTGATTGAACAACGAGCGCCAGTATGGCTGAATCAGAATTCCCGAACTCTGCAGAATTTGCTCAATGTCCTGCATAAGCTCGCGGCGCTTTTCGACATCGGGTTCCGAAAGAGCCTGCGTCAACTTCGCGTCGAAGCCCGGATCGGAGAACGCGCTTTCGTTCCACGCCTCGCCGCTTCGATATGCGATGGCAAGAACCTGAACGCCAAGCGGCCGCATGCCCCACGTCGTCATTGAGAAGGGATATTTCGTCCAGTCGTTCCAGAATGTTGAGCCCGGAAGCACTGTACGCTTGATCTTGAAACCAGCTTCGCGAATCTGAGCCGCAATAGCGTCGCCGGTGTTCTTCTGGTAGTCCTCGTCGACGGTAATCAGTTCATGCTCGAAATCAGCTTGGCCTGTCTCGGCCATCAGCTTGCTGGCTCCTTCGATGTCACGTACCTGCTTTGGCAGTGCGAAATACTCCGGGTGGATCGGAGAGACATGGTGGTTCTCCGCGGCGCTGCCTCTGCCGGCATATCCGAGCTTCAAAATCGTCTCGTTGTCGGTTGCCATCTGGATGGCCTGGCGTACCCGCTGATCATCGTACGGCTTTTGGGAAACATTCATTCTCGCGACAATTGTTTGTGCTGTCGCGACTTCAGATTTGACCAAGTCCAGTTGGTCGAGAATGTCGACATAATCGGCTGTGGTTTCGAGATTGGTATGAATCTCGCCGGATTCGAACGCACTCACCATCGCCGAAGGATCTGCGCCGTAGTCTATGAATTCAATGCCGTCGAGATAGGCTTCACCACCCCACCATTTGCCATTCTCGCGGCGCTTTAGAACAGCAGTCGTGCCTGTATCGTAGGATACTAGTTCGAAAGCCCCGGTTCCAACCGGAAACTTGATGGGGTCTGCACCGTTCTGGTCAAAGGCCCGATGCACAATCAGTGCGGTGTAGTCAGCCATGGTGGGTATGATGGTGATGTCAGAAGTAGATAGCTTTAGCACGACCGTATGATCATCAGTCTTGATGATCGCGCCTTCCCTCACCTTGCCGGTCGCCTCGTCCATCAAGGCGGTTAGCCTGCCCGCCATCGAATTTCCCTCGGCCGCCTTGTCGCACCAGCGGTTCAGATTGTAGACGACGTCGTCGGCAGTGAAATCATCGCCATTGTTCCATGTCACTCCCTTCCGGAGATGTAACGTGTACTCCGTGGCGTCTTCGTTGATGTCCCAACTCTCGAGCAGCATCGGCTTGAAGGTGAAATCGTGCGCGTACTTGACTAACGGCTCCATGTATTGACGCGTTACGTTCGCCATTTCAGGCCAGTCGTAAGTGCGCGGATCTTTCTGATCCTTGACGAACATTGCCACCTTGAGAACGCCACCGTTCTTGGGTTCTGCTGCGTAAACTTCGGTCGGCAATATCATGTCGACCATCGCGTATGCGGCTGCGGCTGTTGCACCGAAAGCGCTGGCAATCGCCAGGAATTCGCGCCGATCCATTCGGCCATGCCTCGCCTCTTGGGCCATATCCCTAATCAACCTGCGGGCAGAGCTTTCGACAATTTCCATCATCTTTTCCTCATCGGTTAAAGTAGGATGCGTGTTCAGGGATCGACCGAAGCAACTCAGCCGGACTTGGATAGAGAACGGGCCATGTCGAACTGCCGCGCGCGCTGCAGCGAAGTCGCGCGCGTTACGCGCGCTGGCGCAGAAACTGAGTTCAGCATGTGTTCACCCTCGCCACGAGGCCTAGGGACAAATAGTAGGCCTCAAATCTGACATGAGACAATTGCAATGTTTTCGGCTATTCATTGAAAATGATTCAACATCAGACACCTAAACTAGAAGCGCGGCACTATATCCTGCTCCAAGCGATAAATCGAGTTGGAACGATGTCGGCTGCTGCTGACCAACTCGGCGTAACTCCGTCCGCAGTGACCCACAGAATCAGGGAGGCCGAGCGGCGGCTTGGGATTTCGCTCACAACTCGGATCGGATCTCAGGTCCATCTTACGGTTTCGGGACAGCGATTGGCGCAATCGGCGGACCGAGCACTGGATGAGCTGTATCGCGCAGAACTTGATGCCGCACGCATTGGAAGGGGTGTGGGGCCCACTGTGCGGCTCTGCATGGGAACGTACAGTTTCTTTCACTGGCTCCCATCTTTCTTGAGTAACCTGGCCACCATTGACTCTTCGCTTCAGCTCGAGATCATTGGCGAAGCGCCGAGTGAACCTTTGCGTCTGCTGCACGATGATGCTGTTGACGTGGTCCTTATTCCGGGACCACTGCGAGAAGAAAAACGCCTGACATTTCTGCCTATGCATAGCGATGAACTGATTTGTATAACTGCTGCGTCGCATCCGTTGGCATCGAAACACTACATCGAAGCAGACGACCTGACCGCAGAGACACATCTTACATACAGTTCGGTCATCACAGACGGGTTCGAGTACGAACGATTTTTCCGTCCCGCAGGTCGCTATCCCGCTCGACTTGTTCCACTTGCGGTCCCTGAGGCTGTGCAAGAACTGGTTGCCGCCAACCTCGGCATTTCAATCCTGTCCAAATGGGCAGCACTGCCTCGCCTGCAGCGAAAAGAAATTGCCGGTATCAGATTGACCAAAGATGGCTTGGGTCTGGATTGGCATGTGGCACTACGGCAATCCGACGCAGCATCTGGGCCGACGGCGATTTGCGCGGCTGCTCTGGAGCGCTGGAGGCCTTAGAACCCGTTATCAGGCAAGCCATCTTCGACCTCTTCGCAAGGCCTCTGCCGGTAATTGAGGAGATCGATCGTGTCATCGCCTCAGGCGTACGTTTTGGCTGCGTGCTTGCCGATCCGGGATATGGATCGAGCGGGCCTTTCCGTCAGGCTTTGAGCGAGCGCGGTCTCAAATGGGCGGTGGGCCTGTCGCGCCGCCAGAATGTCTACCCAGCCGAAACTACCCTTATTTTCCCGGTCGCAAAAACTGGGAACCGCCGCAAATACCATATTCCTGACCGGCCTCCGGTTTCGGCCGAGGCGATGCTGGCAGGACAGAAATGGCGAAAAGTTAGTTGGCGACAGGGAACCAAGGGCCGGCTGTCTTGTCGCTTCGCCGCGCTGCCAATCACAGTTGTAGACAGGCTTGCCAGTTGGCGCGAACCAGTCATTCGCGAACGCGAGCGGCTGAAAGAGTGGTTGAAAAACTCCTGCATAGTACAGTTCGGCTGCGCCGTCGGCACGCTGGACAAGCTTGGGGGCAAGGCCGCGGTGCCGTCGCGGGAGTGGTTGGAATTGAAGTTGGCGTAGTCTCCGGGGTGTTCAACCTCGAATCATCCGGCGTTGAAGCGCCGGACAGGAGACCACGCCATGAAGAATGATATCA
>JBKJRE010000485.1:0-3624 GCA_046594775.1 Rhizobiaceae bacterium
CGTGAATTCGATGCGTGGTTTGCCGCTTCAGGCAGGGCGCTCGCCTATGCCATTGTCTCGGCATCCTCGGTTATCGACTTTGAGGCCGCTATCATCGACGGCTGGCTGCCTGGCCACGCCCGCGGCAGGCTTGTCGGTGCGGTGCAGCAGGCACTCAAAGATATCGATGTGGAGGGGCTCAAGGTGCCGACGGTTCGCGAAGGCACCGTCGGGATCCACGCACGAGCCCTGGGGGGCGCCAGCCTGCCTTTGTCTGACAGATTCCTGATCGGCGCCACCGAGAGTTGGAAAGCACCCTGATGCTCATCGGCATATCGCCACTGCTTGGTCCCGACCTGCTTGCGACCCTGTGCGCCATGGGACATGGCGACGAGCTCGCAATCGTCGACGGCAATTACCCGGCCGAAGCGCACGCGCGGCACGTCGTCCGGGCTGACGGTCACGGCCTGATCGAAATCATCGACGCCGTGCTGAGCGTTCTGCCGGTCGATGATGCGGTCCCCGAGGCGCTTTTTCGGGCCTGTGTAGCCGGAACATCCGGGGAGCCGGACCCTGTTCACCGCGAAATTATCGCTGCGTGCGGCAGGCACGCACCGGGACGACAGGTGGTCGCCCTCCCCGGTCAAGCCTTCTACGACCGCGTCAAGACGGCCTTTGCCGTGGTTGCGACGAGCGAGCCGCGCCTGTATGCCAACTTCATCGTCCGCAAGGGCGTCGTCCTGCCAATGGAGCGCACCTGACAATGATCATCTGTTGTGGTGAAGCGCTGATCGATATGCTGCCTCGCACGTCGACATCCGGCGAACCGTCATTTGCACCCTATTCCGGCGGTGCAGTCTTCAATTCGGCCATTGCCCTTGGCAGGCTCGGCGTACCCGTCGAATTCTTCTCCGGGCTGTCGTCCGACCTGTTCGGCCAGCAGCTGCAGGCATCGCTCGCAGCCAGCAATGTCGGTTCGCGCCTTGCCCATATCTCGGCGCGGCCAACCACACTGGCCTTCGTGCATCTTGTCGATGGCCACGCAAGCTATGTGTTCTACGACGAGAACACGGCCGGCCGCATGCTGTCGCAAGCCGATCTTCCGGCTATTGGAAATGATGTCGAGGCCATGCTCTTCGGCGCGATCAGCCTCATCCCGGAGCCCTGCGGGTCTACCTACGAAGCGCTGATGGCGCGCGAATGCGCCAGGCGCGTCACCATGCTCGATCCGAACATCCGGTCCGATTTCATCCCGGACCGCGACAAGCATCTCGCCCGCATCAAGCGCATGGTCGCAATGGCCGATATCGTGAAACTCTCGGACGAGGATCTGAGTTGGTTCGGCGAGGCTGGAACCGTCGAGGAAATCGTCGCCTCATGGCTTGAACACGGACCGAAACTGATCGTCGTGACCCGCGGCAGCGCTGGCGCTACCGGCTATACAAAACACCATAGGGTGACCGTAACACCGGCTCCCGTTCAGGTGGTGGACACTGTCGGCGCGGGCGACACGTTCAACGCGGGGATACTCGCCTCGCTGCACGAACAGGGCGCGCTGTCCAAGGCTGCGCTCGACGCCCTCGCCGAAGTCGTGATTCGAAGCGCCCTGACGCTCGGTGCGACCGCAGCCGCGGTGACGGTCTCGAGGGCCGGGGCCAACCCGCCATGGAAAAAAGAGCTCTCCTGAACGCTGCTTTTTCGCTTTTAGGCCGATCACAATATATTTCCTGCAGTCGGTCGGCCGGTCGGCCCTGAAGCCCTGAATACGGGACTTTTCCGGCATTGCGGGACCGTGCGGCATGCCTTGCTCGGTAACACGAAGCCTCGGCTTGCTCCTGCAGGGTGCGGGTGGACTGCTTTCGAGGTCAAAACAACTCTGATATCAGCGTCGCATCCGACAATCATCAAGGTGAGGCATGCAGTTTATCGATCTTGGCGCGCAGCGTGAGCGAATCGGCGACCGGCTGACATCGGCAATCAGCAAGGTTGTGGCGGAAGGCCGCTACATTCTGGGCCCGCAGGTGACCGAGTTCGAGCAGCAGCTGGCGGCCTATGTCGGCGCCAGGCACTGCATTGCGTGCGCCAACGGAACGGACGCGCTTCTGCTACCCTTGTTGGCCTCCGGGATAGGTCCAGGCGACGCGGTCTTCGTGCCAAGCTTCACTTTCGCGGCGACCGCCGAAGTCGTGGCGCTGGCCAAGGCCGAACCGGTTTTCGTCGACGTCGAGCCCGAAACCTACAACATGGACGTTGCCAGCCTTGAAGCGGCGATCGCCATGATCAAGTCGCAGGGCCGGCTGACGCCCCGCGCCATCATTCCCGTCGACCTGTTTGGACAGGCGGCGGACTACGAGGCGATCGAGCGAATAGCCGCGCGTGATAACCTCATGGTCATCGAGGACGCCGCGCAGGCCATCGGCGGCTCCGTCGACTGCCGCATGTGCGGATCATTCGGCAAAGTCGCTTCGACCAGCTTTTACCCGGCCAAGCCGCTCGGCTGCTATGGCGATGGCGGCGCGATGTTCACCAATGATGAGGCGTTTGCCGAAAGGCTCCGTTCCTTCGCCTTTCACGGCAAGGGCGAGACGCAGTATGACAATATTCATGTCGGCCTGAATTCAAGGCTCGACACGATCCAGGCCGCCATCCTGCTGGAGAAGCTTACCATCCTCGAAGAGGAGATGGAGGCCCGCAGGCTTGTCGGCCAGCGCTATGCCGACGGGCTCGGCGACGTGGTCAAGGCGGCGCGTGTCGCAGAGGGCAGCCGGTCGGCCTGGGCGCAATACGCCATTGAAACGCCGCGACGCGACGCGCTCAAGGCGCATCTGCAGGAAAATGGCATTCCCTCGGTGATCTACTATGTCAAGCCGCTGCACCGGCACGTCGCCTATCGCGATTTTCCCGTGGCGCCGGGCGGTCTGCCCGTCTCGGAAGCCCTGCCCGAGACGATCCTCTGCCTGCCCATGCATCCCTATCTCTCGACCGAGGATCAGGACCGGATCATCTCGACGATCCGCAACTTCATCGGCAGCAATGCCTCGACCCTCGCCGCCGAATAGGCAGATGCGCGGCGGGGCTCAGTGGCCCGTGACGTTGCCGCGCGCGATGAAGTAGGGATTGGCGAAGTCGGAGTCGCCTGCCTGGTTGCACTTGCCGTAGCCCAGCGGCTTGCCGTCCAGCGTCGATGTCGAGCCGCCTGCGGCGCGCAGCACGGCGTCGCCGGCGGCCGTGTCCCATTCCATGGTCCGGCCAAAGCGCGGATAGATGTCGGCCTCGCCATTGGCCAGCAGGCAGAACTTCAGCGACGAGCCAACCGAGACGATCTCGGCGGCCCCGACCTTGCCGATGAATTCATCGGTTTCGGGCGTCCGATGCGAGCGACTGGCGACGATGGTCAGCGGCGAGGCGCCTGCGCGAACCCCGATCGGGTGGCGCCGGGCAATCTGGCCCGCCTCGTCGAGTTCGACCCGTTCCGCACTGCCCGGGCGACCCGAGAAGAACCGCCCGGTGCAGGGCGCGTAGACGACGCCGATTTCCGGCCTGCCGTCGCGCACCAGCGCGATGTTGACCGTGAAACCAGTATTGCGGTTGACGAATTCCTTGGCGCCGCCTTCTTTCTGATCGATCCGCTCGACGGCACCAAGG
>JBKJRE010000118.1:0-4673 GCA_046594775.1 Rhizobiaceae bacterium
GCTGTGTTGCACATTAAGCGCCCGATGCTCTAGGCGGCCCGGGCAGGTCTGAAAACACGTCCCGGGGAGCGATTTGAGACAAACCGTCCCGCTTGTCTTGCGGTGGCCTTGTCCATGGAGAACATGGATCCAACCGCCATCTCGATCTCACTTCCGGCGATGGCGGCGGGTGGCGGACTGCTGGATGGAACGATCCATTTGACCGGCGAACCGATAGCGGCGAGCACTTTTCCTATCGCCTTTGCCGTGGTCGGCTGATTACCGCCATGGCGCTGATACCGTTTTTGCGGATGCCAAGAGATGCGGGCAGCGCCGTTTCCGGGCATCGCCTGCGTGTCCCGGCCGACTACAAGCCTCTCCTTTGAACCTCACCCCCTGCCCTTGAAGTCCTTGGCCAGCAGGTAGAGTTCGACGGACTCACCGCGCGAGGCCGGCGGCTTGACGTGGTGGACGGAACGAAAATTCTTCTTCAGCAAATCGAGAAGCAGGTGTTCGGTGCCACCCTGAAAGGTCTTTGACAAGAAATGGCCGCCGGGCTTGAGAACCGAGATCGCGAAATCCGCCGCAACCTCGCACAGATGTTCGGTCCGGATGTGATCGGTGCGTCGGTGGCCCGTCGTCGGCGCGGCCATGTCCGAGAGAACAATATCCGGTTCCCCGCCCAGGACATCGACCAGCCTGGCCGGCGCCTCATCATCCAGAAAATCCATTTCCAAGACTACCGAACCCGGAACGGGGTCCATGCCGAGATAGTCGATGCCAACGACATTCGGGGACTGGATAGATGACCGGGTGCGCGCCGCAGCGACCTGGCACCAGCCGCCGGGTGCAGCACCAAGGTCGATTACCTTCATGCCGGGTTTGAGAATCTTGTATCGGTCATCGATCTCGATCAGCTTGTAGGCGGCGCGCGAACGGTAACCATCGGCCTTGGAGCGCTGGACGTAGGGGTCGTTCATATGCCGCTCGAGCCAGCGGCGCGACGATTCCTTCAATCCGCGCTTCTTCTTGACGCGGGTCTTGAGAACCCGGGTCGCCCCAGGTTTGACAGGTTTTTTCGTGTTCATGCGTACGGCCTGTTGCGCCAGTTACGCCGCCAGACCCCGGCGTCGCCCATCAGTTCGGACAGTATGCCCTCGCGCAGGCCCCGGTCCGCGACGCGTACCCGCTCAGAGGGCCACACCTCGCGGATCGCTTCCAGTATCGCGCAACCCGCCAGAACAAGGTCGGCCCGGTCCGCGCCAATGCAGGCATTGCTGACGCGGGCCTCGAAATCCCATCCGAGCAGTCGTTCGATCATCCCGTCGACGCTCGATTTTTCCATCCAGAGGCCGTCGACGCGCCGTCGGTCGTAGCGCTCAAGCCCAAGGTGGACGCCTGCAAGTGTGGTGACAGTGCCTGATGTACCAAGCAGGTGGAATTTTCCCTCGTGAACCAGATGATCAAGACGGTCGCGGCCGGCGAACCTGTCCAGCATATCGCGGACACAGTCGACCATGCCCCGGAATATTTCGCGCGTCACGTCGCGACCGCCAAACCGTTCGGCCAGAGAAACCACACCTACAGGAAGCGACGTCCATGCAACTATATGATTGGCCAGCCTAGGCGATCGCTGGCCACGGACGTCGATCAGCGCAATTTCCGACGATCCCCCGCCTATGTCGAAAAGCACGACGCCATCGGTTCCGCGCTCCACAAGCGAGCCGCATCCTGACACCGCCAGACGAGCCTCCGTCTGACGATCGATGATTTCGAGAGTCAGGCCGGCTTCGCCTTTCACCCGTTCCAGGAACTCGCTGCCGTTCTCGGCAGAACGACAGGCCTCGGTGGCGATCAGCCGGAATTTCTCAACCGTTCGATTTCGCAGCTTGTCTCCGCAGATCTTCAGGGCTTCGACGGCGCGATCCATCGCCTGTTCGGACAGGCGTCCACTTGCCGAAAGGCCCTCGCCTAACCGCACAATGCGCGAAAATGCATCTATGACCCGAAACTGGCCGGGACGCCCGGGGACGGCGACCAGCAGGCGGCAATTGTTGGTTCCAAGGTCGAGAGCGGCAAATACGGGCAGATCCTGCCGCGGAGGCCAGCGCGATTCACGGCTGATCGCCGCAACAATCGCCGTCGCCGGAGCGTTCGAAACTGTACCTCCAGGAACCTGCTCCTCCGCGCTGGCACTTGCTTCGCCTCCGGCTGGCAAAAGCCCGTCGCGTGCAAACACCTTGCGTCCACGTTTGCGCTTGCGCCGCCTCTTGGGCTTTTGCTTCGGATGCAATCCGTTCGCCGGCCCCGAGTCGGGCTGAAAACTGCCTGCCCGGCCGGCCTGACGGGCTTCAACGCCAGCTACCGGCGCCAGGAAGCTCCCGGATTCATCCGCTTCCGGCGCGCCTGCACCGGTCTCGCGGTCTTCCACCTTGCTGCCCTTCATGCGCCGCGCGAACCTTGCCAGGACGCCGCACGCGCTTCTCGATCTTCAGTTGCCGACAGGATAGCAGTGCGCCCGGCGATCACCAAGGCCCGTGTGCGGGAATGGTGCATATCCCGAAGATCGCCAATCGCACGCGTCGCGAACGTGCTCTCCAAGTGGCGGCAACTTAACCGGGCAACCGGCTTGATCAATCTTGAGCGCAAAAGCGTGAATTCGCGCTCTCCAACCCGGCATAAACCCGGTTCAACCCGCTTCCGACGATCGGATTTGATTATGTCGCCGGGCTTGACTATTTGACGGTCATGGCTACAACGCAGCCGGCATAGACAGGTCAAATTCGCGGCGATATACGCTGGTCGAAGCTGCTGGGGAATAGGTTAACGGTAGACCCACGGACTCTGACTCCGTTAGTCCTGGTTCGAATCCAGGTTCCCCAGCCAAACACTTTTTTCTAATATAAATCAATAAGTTAGTCACCTAGTGATTTCGACGACCGGAACAGTCTTCCGGCGCATTTGATCGGACCAGATGGCCTTGAGACGCTTGATTGGCTGCACTTCAGGCCATGTCCCAGACTATGAGTCTATCGATCTGGCTGGCGGAGAGGAATTGAAACGCAGAGGCAAAAAAATCTTTAACAATTACAATCGTTTACAGCGAAACAGGGTTGAGTTGCTGTAGCAGATTTCGGCGCTGCGTTTGTAGCAGACAATTGTGGACAAGAGACTGTTGGACAAATCTTGATCGGCTGACGCGGTTGAATGCTTGCGTGTTTAGAAATCCAAGGTTGAATCAAGTCCGAGAGGTGCCGACGGGAAGGGCTTCTTGTAAATCGAGCGATAGAGAACATCCAATGCATTAATTACAGCGCCTACGGCGAGTCTGACTGCAGAAAGGGTGATTACCGGAATTTCCTTAGAGTGGGTAAGTTTATTGCGTAGCGCAATTGCGTCGATGAGTTGCGATCTCCAGTCATTCGACGTGATTGTCTGCTGCCCAAAACGCGCGAGCAAAAAGTCGAGCCTGTCCTCAAGTCTATACATCTTGAGTGCTTTCTCTAAACGAAAATGCCCGTCCTTAAGCCGAACTTCTCGTTCTAACAATATGCTCTTTTCGTGAGGAGAATTGGTTCGCTTCGACATTTCCTCGCAAACCGCATTGAGGTGAGCTTCGAAAGCACATGAAGCCATCAATAGCGCTGCGTGTAGATTTGGCGCTTCTCTTGCGTCACCATTGCTCTCAACTGCGCGCTCAAGAAACCGCTTGGCTTCATCCAAAAGGGAAGACGCAAAATCGTCGAAATCAGGCATCGGCGATTTTCGCGCGTGTTTTCTGTGCGGCAAGGTTTGCTTGTTTGGCGAACCAATCGTCAATTGCTGAATCGACCATCGGCTTCGTGATTCCACCCCCTTTGTCGGCTTGAATACTTAAAAGCTCGACCAATTGGCCCCGCTCTCGCGCATCGGTTCTATAACCCAGGCCTCGGTAACTTGGTTGATCGCTCTTGTGTCGCCCTTTCGCTAGCGCCTCTGCATTCAACGGATCTTTCTTTACAATTTCCGCCAAGGCGAAATGCCTTTCAAGTCGCTTTGGATTCTTTTGGAGATATCCGGCTACGTATGCCCAAGCTGACAACACGGCCGCGTTAGTGGCCTTGTATGCAAAATCTGCAACGCCTTTTTGTCCTTGAAACGCGCCTCGCTGTGCCGAAATCAATTTGGCAAATGCGTTGCCTGCAGCTTTGAGCTTTTCATCCTGCCAAATATCGGGATGCGCTTTGAGCAGATCCCCCCAGCGGTCATCGTCTTTGCCTATCTTGTAGAGAACAGGCGTCGTATCCGTTGTCGGAAACTGACCAGAGTCAACGCTAGATCCACTATAGAAATTTTCGACGAATGTTCTAGCCAAATGGACTGTAATCGGCCCTGCTCGAAGCGGCCGGTCTCCAAAGTCTTGTCCTTTCTTAAGAAGTCCTGTTTCCTGACACCAATCGCGCAATTTCCCGCCACGATATGTTTCGTTCAAACGATCAACTAACGCTTGGGATATTTCGACGTTACGGTTCGATACTCGTTGGACGTCAAGGCGTTGTTCCATGTTGAGGCCAACATAGACCTTAGAGCCCAACCGAAAATTAAGTTGAGTGATTTCAGCGACTTGTGATTCTCCGTAGTCTTTGCAAACCACAGAGAATCACAAGTCGCTGAAATCACTCAACTTAATTTTCGGTTGGGCTCTAAGGTCTATG
>JBKJRE010000184.1:0-12722 GCA_046594775.1 Rhizobiaceae bacterium
GTCGTCGACGCGCTCAAACCTCAGCCGCATGGTTGTGGCGACCCCTTCGCCGAAGGCAATCGCCTCGCGCTGGCCCATCGACGACAGGAAGGCGAGGCTCGAAGCCGATGAATCGGCGATTGCGGAACGGATGATCGCCTGGTCCTGCTCGTTGGCGAGCCGCATGGCGAAGAAGGTCGAGCACTGCGACAGGATGGTCGGATCGAGTTCCCCGGGACGCTGGGTAACGACCCCGAGATAGCAGCCGTATTTGCGGCCCTCCTTGGCGATGCGCGACAACGCATGGCGGGTCGGGGCGAAGCCAAGCCGGGGATCGGCAGGCATATAGCGATGAGCTTCCTCGCAAAGCACGAGAAGCTTGAGCTTGCCTTCGCTCCACAATGCGAGGTCGAACGCCAGCCGTGCGAGCACCGAACAGACGGAATTCACAACCTCGGCCGGCATGCCGGCCATTTCAAAGCAGGTAATGCGGCGGCCGTTGTGCGGCACGCGAAAGATGTTGCCGATCGTCTCGTGGATCGTGTCCTCGATGAGGCGCGAATTGAACATGAAGCGGTAGCGTGGATCGCCGACGGCCGATTCGATGCGCACGCGCAACGATTTCAGGGTCGGACGATCGATCTTGCTTTCCAGAAGTCCCATGCGCTCGTCTATCTGCTTGATGAGATCGGCCATGCGATAGGGAACCGGCGTATCGGCGGTGAGCGCGTCGACGCCACGGCGCAGGAACGCACCGGCAGCCGGGTTGCGATAGAGGTTCTTGGCCACGGGGATCAGGTCGCGCAGGACATCGATCTCCTCGGGAACGGTCTCGCGGCCGCGAAACAGCACCTCGGCAAGTTCTTCCAGCTTGAACATCCAGAAAGGCAGGTCGAGTGAACTCGAATCGACGCGAACGCAGTGTTCGGGCAGGGAGGCGGCGAATTCGTTGTGCGGATCCAGTATCAGGACACGCAGGTCCGGCCTCGCCTCGATTGCCTTCCTCAACAGCAGCGAGACGGCAGTGGATTTGCCGACGCCGGTGGTGCCGACAATGGCGAAATGGCGCGCCAGAGTGTCCTCGATAGCAATGCGGGCGTCGATCGTCTCGTCCTGCGACAATTGACCGATCGAGACCGAGGGCCGTCCGGCGAGATCGTAGACGGCCTGCAGGTCGCTTGTTCTGATCCGGTGCGCGATGGCCCCGATATGCGGATAGATGGTGATGCCACGGTCGAATGCTGGCGAGGCGGGGCCGTCCTGGTCGCGGACCTCGCCGATCAGCTCGACGCTGACCTCGATGGCGTTGGCGCCTTTCTGGTCCCAGGTGAGGTCGGACTTGCTGATGGCAAAGACCAACCCGACCGTGCGGGTGACGCCAAGGTTGATCGAGATCATCCGGCCGACGGTCCACAGGCCGGTCGATGCGCCATCGCCAGGCTCGGCAAAGCCCGCGATGGTGGCTCGCGCGCCGTCGCAATGGACGACGTTTCCGAGCGTGCGGTCCGGACTTTGCTCGGCGTTGCGGCGTTCCTGCGACGCCGCCTCGCCGGTCGAGCTGTCAGATGAAAACATTCCGCGATGATCCCTTTTCCACTGCGGATACCCTAGCCACGCGCGGTTAAGGCCAGGTGAGGGCAAATGGTTCATGCTCGATTAAGGGAAATCGCCCAAATTGAACCATCCGCCTCGCGGCCCGGCGAGCGACCAGACAAAGCGGGTCGACGGAGGGCCGCGGACCGCGGTTTGACGCGCGAAAAACACGATTGACTTGCGGCTTGTTCCGCCCCTATTGTCCGCCGCGATGAAAAAGAAGAGCATTCTCGTAGTAGGAAGGCGCGTGGGCAAGGCGGTGTAACCGTCGGGCGAAATCCTCCCATGCGCATCACAAGGCTCCCCAGGGGGCCTTTTTTATTGCCCGAAACAGGACTAACGACGATCAACGCCTTGAAGGCGCAGCCAGAACGGAAGCAGATCGATGAGCAACGGACAATACGAACAGCGCGAGATGACAGGCGCGGAAATGGTGGTGCAGGCGCTGAAGGACAATGGCGTCATTCATCTCTTCGGCTATCCTGGCGGCGCCGTGCTTCCGATCTACGACGAGCTTTTCCAGCAGGAAGACATCGAGCATATCCTGGTTCGCCACGAACAGGGCGCCGGACACGCCGCCGAGGGCTATGCGCGCTCGACCGGCAAGCCTGGCGTCATGCTGGTCACCTCCGGTCCGGGCGCGACCAATGCCGTGACGCCGTTGCAGGACGCGCTGATGGATTCCATTCCTCTGGTCTGCCTGACCGGACAGGTGCCGACCTCGCTGATCGGCTCCGACGCGTTCCAGGAATGCGACACGGTCGGCATCACGCGGCCCTGCACCAAGCACAACTGGCTGGTCAAGGATGTCAACAAGCTCGCCGCCACCATCCACGAGGCATTTCACGTCGCCACGACCGGGCGTCCGGGGCCGGTGGTCGTCGATATACCCAAGGACGTCCAGTTCGCCAGAGGCATTTATACGCCGCCGCAGACTGCGCCACGCACCAGCTACCAACCCAGGGTGCAAGGCGACCTCAACCAGATCAAGGCGGCCGTCGAACTGATGGCGACGGCCAAGCGGCCGATCATCTATTCGGGGGGGGGCGTTATCAATTCAGGGCCGGAAGCCAGCCAGTTGCTGCGTGAGCTCGTCGAACTCACCGGCTTTCCGATCACCTCGACATTGATGGGTCTGGGCGCCTATCCCGCGAGCGGCAAGAGCTGGATGGGCATGCTGGGCATGCACGGCACCTATGAAGCCAATATGGCGATGCACGATTGCGACGTCATGGTGTGCGTTGGCGCACGATTCGACGATCGCATCACCGGGCGGCTGGACGCCTTCTCACCCCATTCGAAGAAGATACACATCGACATCGATCCGTCCTCGATCAACAAGAACGTGCGCGCTGATGTGCCTGTCATCGGCGATGTCGGTCGCGTACTCGAGGACATGGTCAGGCTGTGGCGCGCGACCGTCAAGACGGACCGGAAGGCGCTGTATCCCTGGTGGGAGCAGATTGCGAAGTGGCGCGCGCGCGATTCCCTGGCATTCACACCCAACGAGGAAGTGATCATGCCGCAATATGCGGTGCAGCGACTCTATGAGCTGACCAAGCACATGGACACCTACATCACGACCGAGGTCGGCCAGCACCAGATGTGGGCGGCTCAGCATTTCCATTTCGACAAGCCGAACCGCTGGATGACGTCGGGGGGCCTCGGCACGATGGGTTATGGGTTGCCTGCGGCGCTCGGCGTCCAGATTGCGCATCCAGACAGCCTGGTCATCGACATTGCCGGCGACGCATCGGTGCAGATGACGATCCAGGAAATGAGTTGCGCGGTGCAATATGACGCGCCGATCAAGATCTTCATCCTGAACAACCAGTATATGGGCATGGTGCGGCAGTGGCAGCAGCTGCTGCACGGCAACCGGCTGTCGCATTCCTACACCGAGGCGATGCCGGATTTCGTCAAGCTGGCCGAGGCCTATGGCGGGCACGGCATACGCTGCGAGAAGCCGGGCGATCTCGATGAGGCGATCAAGGAGATGATTTCGGTCAAGAAGCCCGTCATCTTCGATTGCCGCGTCGTATCACTGGCAAACTGCTTTCCGATGATTCCCTCGGGCAAGGCGCACAACGAGATGCTGCTGCCCGACGAGGCTACTGAAGAAGCAGTGGCCAACGCCATCGACGCCAAGGGCAGGGAACTCGTCTAGGCGCCCAAACAGTGCCGCAAAAGCAGCGGCTTAGAGCAGAAATTTGAGAACGAGATTCATGCCATGAACGCACAGCTTCAGCCGACCGGATCAGCCTATTTCATCGCCAAGGAAACGCAGCAGCCGGAAAATCATACGCTTTCCATACTGGTCGACAATGAGCCGGGCGTGCTGGCGCGCGTCATCGGGCTGTTTTCGGGACGGGGTTACAACATCGAAAGCCTCACGGTCTCCGAAACCGAGCACGAGAAGCATCTGTCACGCATCACCATCGTGACGCGGGGCACGCCTCATGTGCTGGAACAGATAAAGCATCAGCTGGAGCGCATCGTGCCGGTGCACCGCGTGGTCGATCTCTCCGTGATGGCGGAGGAGCTTGGCCAGCAGACGCCGCTGGCGCGGGAACTGGCGCTGGTGAAGGTTGCCGGGACCGGCGACGACCGGGTCGAGGCGTTGCGGCTGGCCGACGCGTTCCGGGCGAGCGTGATCGACGCCAATACCGAGCATTTCATCTTCGAGATCACCGGCAAGGTGTCGAAGGTCGAGCAATTCATCGCCATCATGAAGCCGCTCGGACTGGTCGAAGTGTGCCGCACCGGCGTGGCGGCGATGAATCGCGGCCCACGGGGGATGTAGTCGGGTTTCAGTTTCACGACATAAGCGGGCGCTTTTTGTGCAGCGGGCGGCGCGGCGCCGTCTAGGATCGCGCATATGAGCCGGAGCCCCAGATTGATGTCGGTGCCTTTCGTAACACATGATGCCGGTGTGCCGTCGGATGGCTGGGCCGAGCCCGATGCGCGTGGCGTGCTCGGCTGGCAGACACTGATCACAGGCGATCTGACGCCTTCGGAGGCGCTAACCGCGGGCATCGCCATCTTCGAGCCGGGCGGTTTCCTGGCGCTGCACAGGCATGAGCCGGCCGAGATATACTTCGTCCTCGAAGGCACCGGCATCGTCACGCTGGACGGCGTGGACCACCTCGTGAAGCCGGGCGATTGCGTCTACGTGCCGCCGATGGCCGAACACGGCGTGCGCAACCTCGACATCGGCATGCTGCGCTTTTTCTACGTCTTCCCGACCAATTCCTTCGCCGACATCACCTACAAGTTCTCGCACGGAGCAAGCATCGCGTCCGAGCCGATCTGAGGCGAGGTCACGGGCGATCGGTTCGCTGGCCCAACGGCTAGACGGTCATGGGTTTCTAGCCGACCCGGTGCGGCTTAAATGGTTCACCATCGCGAGGGGCGTGCTGCTCGCGGCGCCCGTCTGGCCGATGCTGCGCTGAAAGCTGGCTACTTGCGGCGCCTTCGTCACGAGCATATTTTCCGACAATGGCGCACGATCACGATCACGATCACGACAACGAACTCGACCCGATGGCGGCGCGGGTGCGGGCGCTTGAAACCATCCTGACCCAGAAGGGGCTGGTCGATGGCGCTGCGATCGATGCCATCGTCGAGACCTACGAGCACAAGGTCGGGCCGCGCAACGGCGCCAGGGTCGTGGCAAAGGCATGGAGCGATCCTGCCTACGCCGACTGGCTGCGACAGGACGCGACGGCGGCGATCGCCTCGCTCGGCTTTTCCGGCCGGCAGGGCGAGCACATGCAGGCCGCGTTCAATACGGCCGACAGCCACAACCTCGTCGTCTGCACGCTGTGTTCCTGTTATCCGTGGGCGGTGCTCGGACTGCCACCTGTCTGGTACAAGGCGCCGCCTTACCGGAGCCGCGCCGTCATCGATCCGCGAGGCGTGCTTAAGGAATTCGGGCTGACGCTTTCCGCCGACACGAAAATCCGGGTCTGGGATTCGACAGCCGAACTGCGCTACCTCGTCGTGCCGCAACGCCCAGTGGGCACCGAGGGCTGGGGCGAGGACAAGCTTGCCGGGCTGGTGACGCGCGATTCCATGATCGGTACCGGCGTTGCAACGACCCCTGGGACGGCATGAACGGCCCGCATGATCTCGGCGGGCAAATGGGGCTCGGACCCGTTGCACCCGAAATCGATGAGCCGGTGTTCCACGCCGACTGGGAGAAGCGCGCCCTCGGCCTGACACTGGCGTGTGGCGCGCTCGGCGCCTGGAACATCGACGAGAGCCGGCATGCGCGCGAGAGCCGCCACCCGGTCGACTATTTGTCGTCTAGCTACTACGAAATCTGGATCAAGGGGCTCGAGGTGCTCTTGGAGCGCCACCGATTCGTCAGCCGGCGCGATCTGGAAACGGGAGAAGCCGTGGACGGCGCGGCACCGCCCAAGCGCGTGCTGAGTGCGGAAGAAGTGCCCGCTGTGCTGGCGCGCGGCGGCCCCTGTGATCGCCCCGTGGCCACGGCGCCGCGCTTCAAGGCCGGAGACCGGGTGGTGACAAGGAACTTCAACCTAACCGGGCACACACGACTGCCGCGTTATGCAAGGTCGAAGCGCGGCGTGGTCGAGGCAGTGCGCGAGGGTTTTGTATTTCCAGACACCAACGCTCACGGCGACGGCGAGAACCCGCAATGGGTCTATACGGTGGTGTTTGCCGGCGAGGACATCTGGGGCGAGCGGGCCGATCCGACCCTGACAATCTCGATCGACGCCTGGGAAAGCTATCTTGAACCAGCCTGAAATCAGTGTTTTTGTCACGGACCCGCCGGTCTTCGACGAACTCTGGCAGGCGGAGGTTTTCGCCATGGTGGTGGCGCTGCATACGCGCGGAATGTTCACCTGGCCGGAATGGGCGGAGATGCTTTCTCAAGAGGTGAAGCGTCCGGACGTCGCCGACGACGGCAGCGACTATTATCAATGCTGGCTGACGGCGCTCGAAAGGATGCTGACCGCCAAGGGTATTGCCGGGACCGGTGAAATCGATGTGCTGGCCGCCGCCTGGCAGCGCGCCGCACACGCGACGCCGCACGGCAAGCCGATCAGGCTGGAGAACGACCCCGAAAGATAAGTGGCGATCAGCGGATCAGCAGGACCGGAATCTTGCAGCGGCGCACCATGGCGCTGGTGGTGCTGCCGATGACGAGATTTCGGATACGCGAATGGCCGTAGGCGCCCATCACCAGCAGACCTTCATGCTCGGATTCCACGCGGGCGCCGATGACCTCGTCCGGATCGCCGGGCAGCAGAAGCGCTTCGACTTCGTAGCCGGCATCACGGAGGATCTTTGCCGGAGCGTCGAGGCGTGAGCGGTTTTCCGCCGTGTCGGCGCCTACCGACAGCAGCGTGCAGGGGAGGCCCTTGAGCATTGCGCTCTTCGCGACACATTCGACGGCGCGGTTGGCGCTGGCGCCCCCGTCATAAGCGATCACGAAACGTTCGACCGGCTTGAACGCGCGCGATGCGACCAACACCGGGCGGTGTGAGGCCCGGACGATGCGCTCGAGATTGGAGCCGAGGTGAAGCCTGGCGAAATCCGCGCCTTCGCCGCGCTTGCCGACTACCAGCATGCCGGCCCCGGCTTCCATCTCGGCGACGCTCTCCACGAGATCTCCGATGCGAAGCTTGGTCGATACGTCGCCTCCGCCGTTCTCCTCGACGGCCAGACGAGCGTCGTCAAGAATGGCGCGGCCGCGCTTTTGCGCCAGCTTGGCGCGCTGCTCGTCGAGAGTGGCGAGTTCCGCCAACAGCGCCGTGCGCGCACCGAGTGCGATCGAACCGCTCAGGTCTGCCGGGACACTTGCCGTTTCGCGTCGGCCGAGAACATGCAGCAGTTCGACAGGCTGGCCGGTGCGGCCGGCGATCCATGCGGCATGGTCGCAGACGCTGCGGGCGTAGATCGAGCCATCGACCAAGGCGATAATCTTCGACATTGGTTCCTCCCCTTGAGCGGCCCGGTCCTGCCGGAAGCTCTCACGATCTGTTTAGACCATAACCTGTTGCGGAGACCGACCGCCAGCTTTCGCTGACGGAAGCTTCGGATACGGTCGGTGCTAGTGGCCCATCAGGGTTTCCAGCACGCCCGGCTTGTCGTGAACCGCCAGCCTGTCGACAATCGTTTCGCTTGCCTCGTTCAGCCCGACAATCTCGACCTCCGCGCCGTCACGGCGAAACTTGAGCACGATCATATCGAGCGCGGCGACGCTGGAAATATCCCAGATATGCGCGCGGCTGACGTCGATCGTGACCTTTTCCAGCGCTTCCTTGAAATCAAATGCTGCGGTGAAGTCGTCGGCCGAGGCGAAGAATACCTGGCCTTCCACCACGTAGGTGCGCGCCTTGCCGTCGTCCGACAAGGTCGATGTGACACGGAAAATCTGGGCGATCTTCCAGGCAAAGAAGATGCCGGACAAGAGCACGCCGACAAACACGCCGATGGCCAGATTGTGGGTGAACACGACGCAGATGACGGTGGCGAGCATGACGATGGAGGAAGAGCGCGGATGATGGCGCAGATTGACGATCGACGACCACGAGAATGTTCCGATCGACACCATGATCATGATGGCGACGAGAGCCGGCATCGGGATCTGCTTCACCCAGTCGCCAAGCACGACGATCATGAACAGCAGGAGGATTCCGGCGCTGAAAGTCGACAGCCGCCCGCGTCCGCCGGATTTCACGTTGATCATGGACTGGCCGATCATGGCGCAGCCGGCCATGCCGCCGATGAAGCCGGTTGCCGTGTTGGCGATGCCCTGCCCGATGCACTCCTGGTTCTTGTCGCTTGGCGTGTCGGTGAGTTCATCCACGATCGAGGCTGTCATCAGCGATTCCAGCAGGCCGACCGCCGCTACCGCTGCCGAATAAGGCAGGATGATCATCAATGTTTCGAGGCTGAGCGGAATCTGCGGGATCAGGAAGACCGGCAGGGTCGAGGGCAGTTCGCCCATGTCGCCGACTGTGCGAACATCGAGCCCGAGGGTAATCGACAGCGCCGTGAGAACGAGGATGCAGATCAGCGGCGAGGGGATGGATTTTGTGAGAAGTGGAAAGAGATAGATGATCGCGAGTCCCGCTGCGACCATGACGTAGGTCAGCCACGAAACGCCGATGAGTTCCGGCAGTTGCGCCATGAAGATGAGTATGGCCAGCGCGTTGACGAAACCGGTCATTACGGAACGCGACACGAAGCGCATGACGTAGCCAAGCCTGAGCAGGCCGGCCGCGATCTGCAGCAGACCGGCAAGCACCGTGGCGGCGAGCAGGTATTGCAGGCCGTAATGTTTGACCAGCGCCACCATCAGCACCGCGGTTGCCGCCGTTGCCGCGGAGATCATGCCGGGCCGCCCGCCGGTGATCGCGACGATCACCGCGATGGAGAATGATGCGTAGAGGCCGATTTTCGGGTCGACGCCTGCAATGATCGAAAAAGCGATGGCCTCGGGGATGAGGGCGAGCGCGACAACGAGACCGGCCAGTACATCGGCGCGGACATTGCCGAACCATTGGTCGCGATAGGCATTCAGGGAAATCATGACAATCCGTGACGCATGCCAACCCGCCGGATCGGACGATCCGGACCAAGGGCCGCTGCGATGAGTTGTCCGGCGGATCGGCGGCCGGAAGAGCCACCCGGCCTGGTGCCGAGTCCTGTCGAGCGGTCTCTATAGGATGGAATCTTGCTGCATTGCAACATGCACAGGTCGATGCCGGCGGGTGCGCTGGCCAAGCGCCCTCCGGGCTGCTTCCATGTCGCTTGCCCCGGTGCCCCGAATCCTGCCAGTCAGGCCGATGGAATTTTCTCCGCAGCAGGACGAGGCGCTGAAGGCCGTGGCGCGCTGGTTGAAGGCCGGCCGGCCGCAGATCTTCCGTCTGTTCGGCTATGCCGGCACGGGCAAGACGACGCTGGCGCGCTATTTCGCCGAACATGTAGACGGGCAGGTGCAGTTCGCGGCGTTCACCGGCAAGGCAGCGCAGGTGCTGCGTTCCAAGGGCGCGGTCAATGCGCGCACCATCCATTCGCTGATCTACCGGCCCAAGGGCGAAGAATCGATATCGGACGAGGTTACCGGCAAGACATCGATGTCGCCGACCTTCTCGCTCAACCGGCAAAGCCCAGTGACGCGCGCAAAGCTCATCATCGTCGACGAATGCTCGATGGTCGACGAGCAGCTCGGCCGCGATCTTTTGAGTTTCGGCACGCCGATCCTCGTGCTCGGCGATCCCGCCCAACTGCCGCCGATTTCAGGCGGCGGCTTCTTTACCGAGCACGAGCCCGACATTCTTCTGACCGAGATTCATCGCCAGGCGCGCGACAATCCGATCCTGCGGCTGGCGCTCGACGTTCGCGAGGGCCGGGAATTCATGCGCGGCGACTACGGAACGGCGCAGGTGATCGGCAAGGAAGACGTGACGCAGGAACTGGTGCTGAAGGCCGATCAGGTGCTTGTCGGCACGAACCGGACCCGCAAGCGCTACAATCAGCGGCTGCGAGAACTGAAGGGCTTTTCCGCGAACTATCCACAAGCCGGGGACAAGCTTGTCTGCTTGCGCAACGATCCGGCCAAGGGCTTGCTCAACGGTTCGCTTTGGAAGGTGATGACCTCGTCGCGGGAAACGGTGAAGCCCGGCATCAATCTGCTGGTGTCGCCTGAAGAGGACGATCCGGACCGTGGCGTCGCCAAGATCAAGCTTCTTAAGGCTGCGTTCGACGATCCAGACACGGATATTCCATGGCAGCAGAAGAAGCGATTTGACGATTTCGACTATGGCTATGCGTTGACGGTCCACAAGGCGCAGGGCTCGCAGTGGAACGATATCGTTCTGTTCGACGAGAGCTATGCGTTCAAGGAAACGCGCCAGCGCTGGCTCTATACTGCTATCACGCGCGCGGCGGAGCGGCTGACCATTGTACGCTGATGGCTTTGCGGCGCTGTCAGGCGATGGCCTCGAACAGAAGCGCGGTTGCGTCGGTTGCTCCATCGGTGAGTAATGGCGAGTAACGATTGCCACCGGCAGCATCCTCATTGACGCGGCGGGCATCGCCGGGTCCCGGAGCATATCGACGATGCGAGGCGTGGGTCGGGCGATCATCAATCGGTCCGTTTTCCCATCAAGGCACTCTGACGATATGGTGTGTCGGGCATATGATCACCGACCGTAACCGCCCGGCCGGTCGCGGCCTGACTGCGAATTCCGACTCAGATCACGCTTCGGTAGGATTGGCGCCGATCCAGGCCCATGCCTCTGAAATCTTGTCAGACTCGAAGTGCTTCATGTCGATGGAAATGAAGGGCGAAAAAAAACTCATAACCCCCCTCATCCAGCCTGGCCCGCCCACCACGGCATACTTCCTTATATGGCGCAACGCGTGGGTTTTCCCGACCATGGTTGTCTCCGTGAATGCCGCGCTCCAGTCGAAACCCTCATAGTCGTGAATTGACACCAGAAGGTCGATCTTGTCGTTCAGCGCATAGCCGGCTTCGAGCAAACCGTACAGGTTTTCCATGTCGGCAGATGCAATGTGCCCCGTGATCTCGAAGGCATAGGCATCGTCGCGGTCTGTCTCGATCCGCCGGATGTTGGGTGGCGTCATGTTGACCGGCATAGCTTCCTCCTCTGTGCCATTGTGCTCGATACTGCATTGTTGCAAACGCGACCTGGCGCCCACTGTTCCTAACGATCATTCTCCTAGTGCATCACGGGGAGGAATCCCGATGGAGCAGACTTGCCGCCACCCTGAACTCTGATCCAATACTGCGCAACCACGCAAACTCGATGATGCCGGGGAATTTGGGTCGCAAGCTCCATGCGAACCACGCGCTGCCCTGGGGCCCTGACATGCGAGCAGGCGGAACCCTCTTGGGCGCCAGTCATTTCCTGGGCGGAGCAATTTTCCCGGAAGGAAAAATGGTGCAGAGGCATATTTGCGATTGTGATTCCCATTCAAGACCTGCAACCAACGGACTGGAAATGCTAGAATAAATGCGGTGACATGCTTGCCGGAGCGCCGGGAAACAATCGATAAGAGCCGTCACTGACGCCCGTTGGACCTTGAAGTGACGTCGATTGGCGGCATATTGACGGCTTATGCAGTCCAGGACCGCACCGTCGGGGCCATCAAACGTTTCCTTTTCGACTGTGAATGGTAAAAGGCGGACCCAATGCAGCCAATGCATGGGTTGAACAGCAGTTGTGCAAAACGGCATTTGCTTTGGCGGGGTCAGTGGCGTAAAGCCCCCCGCTGTATCGGAGTGGCAGTGTTTTGACGGACCAAAAAGATCCCGGCAGCGAACCGCAGCCTGCCGGTGAGACGGGACACTCGGCCGCCCCCACCCAGAGCACAAAGATTCTGATGCTGGGGGCGCTAGGCGTCGTCTATGGCGACATCGGCACGAGCCCGATTTACGCCTTTCGCGAGGCGCTACACGCCTCAGCGGAGGGGCAGGCAGCGACGCAGGTCGAGGTTCTGGGCGTGCTTTCGCTGATCGTCTGGGCCCTGACGGTGATCGTGACCATAAAATACGTGATTTTCGTTCTTCGTGCCGACAACGGCGGCGAGGGAGGTACACTGTCTCTCATGGCTCTGGCTCGTCGTGCCTATCCGCGCGCCAGTGGCGCGATCCTGACCATCGGTGTGTGCGGAGCGGCGCTGTTTTTCGGCGATGCGATCATCACGCCCGCCATCTCGGTGCTTTCCGCGGTCGAGGGCTTAACGGTCGTCACGCCGGCCTTCGACGAATACGTCGTGCCGATCACGCTGGTCATCCTGGCTGTGCTGTTTGCGGTTCAACGCTTTGGCACGGGCAGCGTGGCCAAGGTTTTTGGTCCCGTAACGGCCGTCTGGTTTTTCGCGATCTCACTCGCCGGCATATGGCACATCGCCGACGATCCAAGCGTGCTGTTCGCGGTCAATCCCTACTACGGGGTGAAGTATCTGGCGTCGCAGCCCGATGTAGCGTTTGTCACGATCGGCGCGGTGTTTCTGGCCGTTACCGGCGCCGAGGCGCTCTACGTGGACCTTGGACACTTCGGTCGAAAGCCAATTGTCACCGCCTGGGTTGCAATCGTATTTCCCAGCCTTTTGCTCAACTATTTCGGCCAGGGCGCCTACGTGCT
>JBKJRE010000313.1:0-6336 GCA_046594775.1 Rhizobiaceae bacterium
CAAGCACTTGCGTGATGGCCAATGCCAGCAACAACATGGCCAACAACTGGCCCCCCAAGGTTTGCGGAAACACCCGGCGCATGATGGAAAGGTCCAGGTTCACTGTATCTCCCTCACATCACTCGAAAAGCTGTAACCACCACCCCAGACAGTGGCGATGAGTGCGGGCTTGACGGGATCGGCCTCGATCTTGCGGCGCAGTCGGCTGATCTGGTTGTCGATGGTACGGTCGAACACCTGTGCCGCGCGGCCCGAGGTGAGATCGAGCAACTGTTCACGGCTGAGCACGAAGCGCGGTCGTTCCAGAAACACCGTCAGCAGGCGGAACTCGGCAGTAGTCAGCGCCACTTCTGCGCCATGAGTGTCAGCCAGGGTGCGGCGGTCGGTATCCAGCACCCAGCGGTCGAAAGCCAGCTTATGTCCTGCAAAACTGCCGCCCGCCACTTCGGACCGGTCGGACCGGCGCAGGATCGACTTGATCCGTGCCAGCAACTCGCGCGGATTGAACGGCTTTGGTAGATAATCATCAGCGCCGACTTCCAACCCCACGATGCGGTCCGTTTCATCGCCCAAGGCGGTCAGCATGAGGATCGGAATGCCGCCTTGCGCGCGCAAACGACGGCAGACCGAGAGGCCATCTTCGCCTGGCATCATCACATCGAGCACGATCAGGTCGAACTGTCCGACCTTCATGGCAGCGTCCATCGCCCACGCGTCTGCGGCAGAAGTCGCGCGCATCCCGTTCTTTTCCAGATACTTCACCAACGCGTCGCGGATCTCGCGGTGGTCGTCGACAATTAGAATGTGGGGCGGATGGGCCATCGTCTTATCTCCTGATGCTGACCCTAGCTGAACATGCAGGCGCGGCGGACAGAAGATTGTCGCAAATCGTCACCGGACAGGTGCTTGCGACAGTTTGATACAAAACACCTCCGCCCTGACAAACCTGTGGGACATCTGCCCCCTAGATTGGTCTGATCGCAATCCGATTCAGGAGATACGGAATGAAACGTTCAACCAAACTCACCCTTGCAGCCGTTGCCGCCCTCGGCCTTGCCGCCGTTGCAATGCCGGTGATCGCCCAGGAAACACCGATGCAGCACGGCGGGATGAAGGGTGGCGGCATGGGGATGATGGGCGGCCATGACGGCATGATGGGGGGTATGGGCATGATGATGATGGGTGGAGCCCAAAGCTATGCAATGGCCACGTTCGACACCAACAAAGACGGCACGCTCAGCCCCGAAGAGACGACAGCGGGCATTCAGGCCGAACTCAAGACGTATGACACCGACGCCAACGGCACCCTGTCGCTGGACGAATTCGCGGTGATGCACGCGGCCCATACCCGGCAATGACGGTCCGCGCCTTCCAGATGCACGACGCCGACGGCGACGCGCAGGTTACGGAAGCTGAAATGGCCGATATGGCCGATATGATGGCCGCGATGATGCAAAGCCATAAGGCCGGAAAACAGGGCGGCATGCCGGGCATGGACAAGGGAATGATGGATAACAACTGACACCCTACTTGTTCCCCGCCAATCGACCAGGTGCTGATTGGCGGGGGAAACCGCATCGCAATTCAGGAGGTATCTATGATGAATGACTACGGCATGGGCTTCGGCATGGGCTTCGGCTGGCTCTGGATGATCATCATCCTGGTGCTGGTCGGCCTGACGATTGCGGCGCTGGTCAAATACCTGCGCAAATAGACAAAAGGACGAACCAATGGATTACACAATCAACCGCGTGATCGCGGAAACGGATTTTGACGCGGTCGACGCCCGCACCCGTGCGGCCTTGGCCGCGAACGGCTTTGGCGTACTGACCGAAATCGACGTCAAGGCTACGATGAAGAAGAAGCTGGATGTCGAGATGCTGGCGTATCGCATCCTCGGCGCCTGCAACCCGCAGATGGCGCATCAGGCGATCGGAATGGAGCCGCGCGTGGGCGCGATGCTGCCTTGCAACGTGATCCTACGCGAGGTGACGGGCGGAGTCGAAGTCAGTGCAATCGACCCGGTGGCCTCGATGCAGGCGATCGGCAACCCA
The DNA here is from genome assembly GCA_046594775.1 of Rhizobiaceae bacterium. GTDB lineage: Bacteria > Pseudomonadota > Alphaproteobacteria > Rhizobiales > Rhizobiaceae > CAMYMG01. The sequence goes on from JBKJRE010000313.1 coordinate 2,055, forward strand.
GAGTTAACCGCAGTTGCAGGCCAGGTGCGCGATCTGTTGGCAAAGGCCGTCGACGCAATTTGAGGTGAGCCTGCTCACCGGAATCCTCGCGACGATCCGGAAGGACAACACGATGAAAACGAGCGTGATGGATGTGGGCGACTTGCTCACGGCGTTGAGCCCGTACGAAGTAGGTAAGCGGATCGGCGAGTTGCCGGGCGTCGAAAACGTTTCGGTGGATCACATGGCGGAAAGCGCCACGGTCCAGTACGACGAAACCCTCATCGAGGTTGCCGAGATCAAATCTTTGGTGCAGCAGTCCGGTCGCGTGGCCCCCGAGTCGCCCTCTGGTTCGACCGGCACGGGTCACGAAGGCCACGACATGGCAGAAGCGTTGCCCGCCAAGTCGCGATGCTCGTCCGGCCATTCAGGTCATGGAAACCATGACAAGCACGAGGGCCACTCCCCGGCGATGTTCCGGGACCGTTTCTGGCTCTCGCTGGCGCTGACAGTCCCGGTGGTCATCTGGTCGACCCACATCCAGGAGCTTCTCGGCTATCGGGCCCCGGCGTTTCCCGGCTCGGACTGGATAGGCCCCGCGCTCTCCACGGTTGTCTTCATCTATGGTGGTCTGGTCTTCCTGCAGGGAGCGTGGCGAGAGCTGCGGTCCCGACTGCCGGGAATGATGACACTCATCTCGCTCGCCATCGCGGTCGCGTTCCTGTTCTCGTGGGTCGTTCAGCTCGGGCTGATCAGGGCAGATGCGCTGTGGTGGGAGCTGGCCACGCTGGTCACGATCATGCTGCTCGGTCACTGGATCGAGATGCGGTCCATCAACCAGGCTGAGGGAGCTTTGAAGGAGCTGGCGAAGCTCCTTCCGGACACCGCTACGCGAATTACCGATGCAGGCGAGGAAGAGGTCGCCGTCAGCGCCTTGCAGAACGGTGATCTCCTGCTGGTTCGCCCGGGCGAGAGCGTGCCCGCAGATGGCGTGGTGCGCAAAGGTAGAAGCGAAATTGACGAGGCAATGATCACTGGTGAATCAAGGCCCGTCAAAAAGCAGGAAGGTGACGAAGTGATCGCCGCCACGATCAACGGCGAGGGATCACTGCGCGTCGAAGTTACAGGAACGGGCGACAAGACCAAGCTCTCCGGCATCATGCGGCTCGTCGCCGACGCGCAGACGTCCAAATCCAGAGCGCAGCACCTCGCGGACCGAGCAGCCCGGCTGCTGACTATCATGGCGATCGGCGCTGCCATCGTAACTTTCGGGGCGTGGCAACTGGCTGGGGCGGCGATCGACTTCTCCGTGGTCCGTATGGTGACGGTGCTGGTGATTGCATGTCCGCACGCGCTTGGTCTGGCGGTACCGCTGGTGGTGGCTATCTCCACGACGCTCGGGGCACGCAACGGCCTTCTAGTCCGGGACCGGCGTGGACTGGAGGAAGCCCGCAACCTTGACACCGTGGTCTTCGATAAGACTGGAACATTGACGCTGGGCGAGTTCCGGATCGTCGCCATGTCCGTTGCAGAGGACATGGAAGAAGACGAGGCCCTTCGCATCGCGTCGGGTATTGAAGCTGAGTCCCAGCATCCAATCGCCCGAGGCATCGTCAAGACTGCGGAAGACAAAGGTATCGCGGTCCCGTCAGCCGACGGCTTCCATGCAATCACTGGCAAAGGCGTTGCCGCCACGATCGACGGCGTCGAGTACCACATGGGCGGACCGGCGCTCCTCAAGGCCGAGGATGTCCAGGTGCCGCCGGCGCTTCTCAAGGCTGCAGAGGCCGCGGCTGACCGCGGGCAGGCTGCGATCTATCTCGTTCGCGAAGGTAAGGCGCTTGCCGTCTACGCCGTGGCTGACGCGATTCGCGAAGAGAGCCGGGAAGCCATCGCGGCTCTGCATGAACGGGGGATCGAGGTCGCCATGCTGACCGGCGACGCGCAGGCCGTGGCCTATGCGGTCGCCAAGGAACTCGGCATCGACACCGTGTTTGCCGAGGTGCTGCCAGAGGACAAGGCCTCAAAGGTCCGAGAGCTTCAGGCCCAAGGCAAGAAAGTCGCCATGATCGGCGACGGTGTGAATGACGCCCCAGCCCTGGCCACCGCCGATATCGGGATCGCGATCGGCGCGGGTGCCGACGTCGCCGTCGAGGCCGGGCATATCGTGCTGGTGCGGTCCGATCCTCGCGACATCCCCCGGATCATCACCCTGAGCCGGGCCACATATCGGAAAATGTCTCAGAACCTCTGGCTGGCGGCCGGTTACAACATCTTTGCAATTCCACTTGCCGCCGGTGTGCTTGCGCCATGGGGCATCCTGCTGACGCCCGCCGTGGGCGCGATACTCATGTCGGCAAGCACGGTCGTGGTCGCGATCAACGCGCAACTTTTGAAGCGGATCAAACTGTGAGGCCGTGGTGGCCGGACGGTCCGACGTGACAGCGGAGTATAAGGCCAACAGCATCACCTTGCGCGGGGCCGTCGCGATGGGCACTGGCGTGATGATCGGCGCAGGCATCTTTGCGCTGACCGGTCAGATCGCCGAACTGGCGGGACCGTGGTTTCCGCTTTCCTTCATCGCGGGGGCGATCGTCACCGCATTCAGCGCCTACACCTACATCAAGATGTCGAACGCCTACCCCTCCTCGGGTGGCGTCGCGATGATCCTCCAGAAGGCCTATGGCGCGGGCGCGATAGCAGCGGCGGCGGCGCTGCTGATGGCTTTTTCGATGGTGATCAACCAGAGCCTGGTTGCGAGGACCTTCGGCGCCTATGCGCTGCGGCCGTTTGACCTAGGGCGGGACAGCGTTCTTGTGCCTGGCCTTGCCGTCGCACTGATCGTCTTTGCATATCTCGTCAACAAGGCGGGCAATCGTTCCGTCGGGTTGTTCTCACTCGCTCTGGCGGCGATCAAGATTGGCGGCATCGCGCTTTTCGGAATCTCGGCGCTCTGGGCCGCAGGGTTCGCGTTTGAACCCGCGGCCGGTACTGTCGACGCGGTCTCACTCACCGGATTCACCGCCTCGGTCGCACTCTCAATCCTTGCATTCAAGGGCTTCACAACCATCACCAACAGCGGCGCCGAGATCGTCGATCCGCACCGCAATGTCGGTCGGACGATCATGATCTCCATCGCGATTTGCATCGTGATCTACCTTCTCGTCGCTTTCGCCGTGGGGGCGAGCCTTTCGCTCGACCAGATCGTGGCGGCAAAAGACTATGCCTTGGCCGCGGCGGCGGCGCCAGCATTCGGGCCTACCGGATTCTACTTCACCATCGGGCTGGCATTGGTGGCGACGGCTTCTGGGCTTCTGGCGAGTGTTTTTGCGGTTTCTCGCATGCTGGCGATGCTGACCGACATGAAGATGATCCCGCACAGCCATTTCGGCATGTCCGGTCCGATCCGAGAACACACCCTCGTTTACACCGTTGTGCTGGCTTCATTCCTTGCGGTGTTTTTCGACCTCAGCCGCATCGCATCCCTCGGTGCGTTTTTCTACCTCATCATGGACATTCTGATCCACTGGGGCGTCTTTCGCCGTCTACGGCGCGACATAGGTGCACGGGGGTGGGTGCTTATCACGGCGATTGTCCTTGACTTAGGCGTGCTTGGCGCCTTCGGCACCATGAAGCTGCAATCCGATCCGCTCATCGTGATCGTCGCGGCAGGTGCCATTGCCGCAGTGTTCGGCTTCCAACGGATCTATCTCGGCCGATGGACCGAAATGCGTAGAAATAGCCACTCGGCGCACAAGGCTGGCGGATCATGACTCCTATGCAGTCCTTAGTACCAAAGACAAGCTCAGCTCGCCGTGTGCGATTGGGATTCGGATGATGCCGGTAGGGACACGCATTCTGACGCTGAATGGCGGCTCGTCGAGCATCAAGTTCGCGTTGTATCAGATTGGCGATCCTCCAAAGCCAGGACTACGTGGCATAGTCGAACGCATCGGCCTGCATGGAACTAGTTTCACTTTCAAAGACCCCGTCCGAAAGCAACACGAAGAGCTGGGTATCGGTGAACTCGATCATCGTTCGGCGGCAAGTTTCCTGCTCGATTGGCTCGACGAACAGATCGGTCTCTCGTGAGAGCGGCGGTGCAAAAGTCGGCCACGGTAGCGGCGGAATAATCCAGCTGCGGGCGGAGTAAAATCCTGCCACCTATTTTCCTTCTGCAACGACGGCAGGAGGGACAGAGGATCTACACCGTGGAACTTTATCGGAAGGTGCGCCTGGCGCACTCGGCGGGCATGACGCAGCGCCAGGCTGCGAAGCATTTCAACATATCGCGCGATAGCGT
>JBKJRE010000517.1:0-11431 GCA_046594775.1 Rhizobiaceae bacterium
GCCGGAAATCCGGCGACAATTTGTCTATCGCAGACTGACGCTATTATCTTAAGCAGCGGTCAAGGGCAACGACTGGCCGTTTTGCATGGCCAGCCGCGGTTTGTCGGCACCCGTCAGACTCTGCCCAGCGCCTGCAATTCGTGCAGCACGGCGGCATCGCGGGCCGAGACATCCGGAAATGCCTCATCTTCTCCGACATCGGCGGTAAATCGCCACGAGCGGGCGCATTTTTGCAGACCCAGTTCCGCTGCATTTTTCACGATGACGGCGACACCCGCAACTTCCGGAAGGACAAAGGCGTCAGCCGGCGCGGGTTCATGCGACACGTCCCAGCCGCTGGTGATGCAGATTTCCGCCATGTCGACGCCCGCGATTTCGCTCTTGATCCGTGCATTCGACATGTGGACAAGCGGCACGGCCTCCAGAGACGAGCCGATGGTCTTTTTCGAGCGCTCGATCTCCAACGCGCCTGTCACGACACGGCGGACATCCCTGACCATGCGCCATTTTTTCTCCAGGCCGGCATCACGCCATTCGGCCGGCACCGTCGGAAACTGTTCCAGATGCACCGATTCCTGAGCGGGATAACGCTTCAGGAATGCCTCTTCCATGGTGAAAGGCAGCATCGGAGCGAGCCATTTCACCAGGCAGTCGAACAGATGGCGCACGACCTGCACGGAAGCCTTGCGTTTCGCGCTGGACGGCGCCTCGCAATAGAGGGCGTCCTTGCGGATATCGAAATAGAAGGATGAGAGCTCCACGACCATGAAGTCGAGCAGGGTACGCATCACGCGCTTGAAGTCGAAGGCGTCGTAGCCGGCCCTGACCACGGCATCGAGTTCCGCCAGCCGGTTCAGCATCAGCCGTTCCAGTTCAGGCATTTCCGCCAGCGGCACCGTCCCGCCGTCGTCATGGGCGAGCGTTCCCAGCATCCAGCGCATGGTGTTGCGGAGCTTGCGATAGGCGTCAACATTGGTCTGCAGCACGTTCTTGCCGAGCCGCTGGTCTTCCCAGTAGTCGGTGGTCACCACCCAGAGGCGCAATATGTCGGCGCCCGACTGTTTGATGACGTCCTGCGGGACCACCGTGTTGCCGAGGGATTTCGACATTTTCTTGCCGTCCTCGGCCATGGTGAAGCCGTGCGTGACGACGGTATCGTAGGGCGCCCTGCCCCGCGTGCCGCAGCTTTCGAGCAGCGAGGAGTGGAACCAGCCGCGATGCTGGTCGGAGCCTTCGAGATAGACGTCGGCCGGCCATTTCAGGTCGGGGCGATCCTCCAGCGTGAAGGCGTGGGTCGAGCCCGAGTCGAACCAGACATCGAGAATGTCGGTGACCTGCAGCCATTTTGCCGGATCGCGATTGCCCAAAAACCGCTCCTTGGCGCCCTCCGCGAACCAGGCGTCGGCGCCCTCGGCCTCGAAGGCCTGCATGATGCGGGCGTTGACCGCCTCGTCCTTCAGCACATTGCCGTCAACATCCGCGAAAACACAGATCGGCACGCCCCAGGCGCGCTGGCGCGACAGCACCCAGTCGGGCCGCTCGGCGATCATGGCGCGCAACCGCGTCTGGCCACCCTCCGGAACGAACCGCGTATCGTTGATCGCTTTGATCGCTCGAGCGCGAAGTGTGTCCTTGCTCCAAAGCTTGGAGCCGTCCTTTATGCTTGGACCGGTAATGTCGACGTGACCGTCGCTCAGTTCCTTGTCCATATGGACGAACCATTGCGGCGTGTTGCGGAAGATCACCGGCTTCTTGGAGCGCCAGCTATGCGGGTAGGAATGCTTCAGCCTGCCGCGTGCAAACAGCGCGTTGCGCTTGATCAGTTCCTCGATGACCGCCTTGTTGGCGTCGCCCTTCTTGCCATTGTCGTCGATGACGCGCGCCGCCCCGCCCTCGCGGTCCGGCCCGAAACCCGGCGCGTCCCTGGTGAAGAAGCCGGCGTCGTCGACGGTGAACGGGATCTTTGACGAGATGCCGCGCGCTTCCAGATCGCGCGCCGCGTCCGACCAGGCTTCAAAATCCTCGCGACCGTGACCGGGCGCGGTATGAACGAAACCGGTTCCGGCATCGTCGGTGACATGGTCCCCTGCGAGCATCGGCACGGCGAATTCGTACCCGCCGCCGAAACCTTTGAAGGGATGGGAAAGTGTAAGGCTTGCAAGCTCTTCGGCCGAAACGCTGCGAAGATGATTCAACGTCACCTTGGCCTTTTCAGCGGACACGTCGGCCAAGGCCGACGCGAAGATCAGATTCTCGCCCGGCCGAGGACCGAAATCGTTCTCGGCCGCCGTAACCTCATAGAGTGCGTATTTGATCCTGGGCGAATAGTTGACGGCGCGGTTGCCGGGGATCGTCCAGGGCGTCGTGGTCCAGATCACGACGTGGGCTCCCTGAAGCGTCTGCGGACCTTCGGCCACCGGAAACTTCACCCAGATCGTGTCGGACTCGTAGTCCTGATACTCGACCTCGGCCTCGGCCAGCGCGGTGCGCTCGACAACGCTCCACATCACCGGCTTGGAGCCGCGATAGAGCTGGTCCGACATGGCGAATTTCAGCAACTCGCCGGCGATCCGCGCCTCGGCATGGAAATTCATTGTCGTATAGGGATTGTCGAAATCGCCGAACACGCCGAGCCGCTGGAACTCCTCGCCCTGCACCTTGATCCAGTGCGCGGCGAAATCGCGGCATTCCTGGCGAAACTCGTTGACCGGCACCTCGTCCTTGTTCTTGCCGGCGGCGCGGTATTTTTCCTCGATCTTCCATTCGATCGGCAGGCCGTGGCAGTCCCATCCGGGCACGTAATTGGAATCGTAGCCGCGCATCTGGAACGAGCGGGTGATGACGTCCTTGAGGATCTTGTTCAGCGCATGGCCGATATGGATGTTGCCGTTGGCGTAGGGCGGCCCGTCATGCAGCACGTATTTTTCGCGGCCGGCGGCGCTTTCGCGCAGCCGCTTGTACATGCCCATATCCTGCCAGCGCTTGACCAGCAGCTGCTCCTTGTCGGGCAGGCCGGCGCGCATCGGAAAATCCGTCTGCGGCAGATAAAGCGTTTTGGAATAGTCGATCTTCTCGGATGTGTCGGTCATATTGCTTGTTGCTTGCCAGAAATTGCCCGTGGGCCAGCGCCCCGGCGTTGAACTATCATGATTTTGGAGAAGCGCGAGGTCGGCGCGCCAAAAGTCCCGGAGCTTCCGGCAGCCTCAGGCTGCAGGGAAGGCCGGGCCGGTAATTCGTATCGAAGCCGCAAGGCTGAAAAATGCGCGCGTCATGGCCGGTGCTTCTAGACGAGGCGACGCTCGGAATAAAGCCTTTCTTGCAGACCGGGTTATTCACGCCGTCGGCCATTTGGTCGGGGCAATCGCAATTCGCGTTTCCCGCAGGCTACAGGGTAAAATCGAAGCGATAGGCAGCCGAAACGCCGAAGGTGAACTGGTTCACCGATCCGCGCTCTTCAACCACACTGGAATCGGCAGCTGGGCCGACCAGCCGCTCATACTCGCCAAACAGGCTGGTGGTGAACTGCTCGGTCGTCCTCCAGTCGATGGCGCCACCCACGCCTACAGAGCCCAGTCCGCTGCCCGGATCATAGACCGAAAGGCCGGATGCCGTCGATTCGGAGGAGTTCACGCCAAAATAGGCGTCGAAAAAGTCGGCCGATGCACTTCTCATGCGCGGACCCCCGGAAATCCGGATCGCCGGCGTAACGTCTTGAAAGGCGTCGGCCCGGAGTTCGGCAACCACGCCGTGATGCGTCCTCACACCCTGACGGACTTCGCCACGCAGCCGCAGCCAGTCAGTCGGATAGAATTCCGCAAAGCCGCCAATTTCGCCCCCCCATCGCAACGGGTCCAATCCTTTAAGCGCAGCCGAGTCGCCCGCATCGCGCGGGAACAGGATTTTGCCATTGAGGCCGGCACGCACGGCGCCATTGTCGAACAGCAAAATCGAAATATTGTCATTGCGCGACGTGAACCGCGCCTCCGGCCCGGCCTTGCCAAGCGAGATGATCGGCGAAACGGCAAACATCAGATCCTTGGCGCCATAGAAGTCCGGCGCCACCATGCCGGTTGCGCCAATAACCAGCTTCCAGTCGCCATGGACCCAGTCGGCCACCCCGCCGCTGCCGGCATTCTCTTGTGCTGCGGCATTGCCGCAAAGCGCCACCGTCAGCGCTGCTGCACAGAGGGAAAATCGAGGATTTCTGATCATGGGATACCTGTTTCGGAAAAAAGCTCGGGCGCGCCACGTCACTTTCGGGCGCATTGCGTAAAGTTTGAATTAAGCCCGCAGTCATCGTGTCGATCAAAACCCGATGCCCGCATCAAGCGGCGACAATGGTGCGACCCCGCTGAGCAGGGCTCTCGCCTCGCCTTCGTCGCGCTTCATCTGTTCGACAAGCGCATCAAGCCCATCGAATTTTTCCTCGCCTCGCAGAAAGCCGAAGAAGGTGACGCTACAGGATTCACCGTAGAGATCACCGGAAAAATCGAACACATATGTTTCCAGCAATGGCGCGCCGTCATCCCCGATCGTAGGCCGACGGCCAAAACTCGCCACGCCATCGTGGAGCCTCCCATCGGCTCTACGGAAGCGGGCGGCGTAAATCCCGTGCCTCAGACCCACAGAGGTCGCCAGCTTCATGTTTGCAGTCGGAAATCCCAGCGTCCGGCCGAGCTTCTGGCCGGCGATCACATCGGAGCGGACAGTGTAGCGGTAGCCGAGAAGCCCGGCGGCTTGCGCAACGTCTCCGGCTTCGAGGAGCCCCCTTATCCTGCTGGATGACACGATCTCGGAGCCTTCGTCGCGAAAGGCATCCACCAGCGTCACGCCGAAACCATGTCGCTCCCCGCTCGCCATGAGAAAAGCCGGTCCGCCCTGCCGGTTCTTGCCGAAGTGAAAGTCGAAACCGGTCACGACATGGCTGATGCCGAGCTGCGCTTCCAGGATTCCGGTTACGAAATCATCGGCGGAGAGTTCGGCAAACTCGCGCGAAAAATGCTGTTCGACGACGGCCTGGAATCCAAGTTCCGCCAGCAGAGCCGCCTTCATGGGCGCCGGCGTCAAGATGAAGAGCGGAACATCGGGCCTGAAGACGAGGCGGGGATGCGGCTCGAAAGTCAGGACAAGGGCTGGCGCGTTCCGCTGTTTGGCTTCGGCCAGCGCCCGTCCGAGGACGTGCTGGTGGCCGCGGTGCACGCCATCGAAATTGCCTATCGCCACAACGCCCCCGCGAAGGCTTTCCCCGATGCGGCCCGGATCGCCGATGCGATGGATTGTGCGACCCATCCAAACTGGCCTATCGAAGCTTCGGCATGACCGCTACCGGCCAGAATCCGTGTTGGTCCAGGAAGGCTTCGAGCCGCCTCGGTTCGGGACTGTCGGGATGGCCATAGTCGCCGGCGTGGATTCCACCGGACACATAAAGCGAATCAAACCCGTTGTCCGAGGCTCCCTTGATGTCGGTCAGCATGCCGTCGCCAATAGCCAGCACATCGGCTGGCAAAACGGCATGGCCGATAACGTCCCTGATCGCCCTGAGCGCGGCCTCGTAGATCGGTGCATGCGGTTTGCCCGCAATCAGCGTACGGCCGCCCATCCGGGTATAGTCTCGCGCCAGCGCTCCGGCGCACCAGATCAGCCGGTCGCCCCGCTCGACCACAATGTCCGGGTTGGCGCAGATGAAGGGAAGGTCGCGCGCACGAAGGCGTTGCAGCATGTCGGCATAGTCTTCCGGCGTCTCGGTCTCGTCGTCGAACATTCCGGTGCAGACAACGGCCGAGGCCTCGAACTCCTCGACAAGCCCGGTATCCAGCCCCTCGTAGAGACTGGTGTCCCGGTCGGGCCCGAGATGAAATACCTGCCTAGCATTGTCGCGAATGAGATCGCGCGTCACGTCACCGGACGTAACGATCCGATCCCATGCGTCGTCCGCAACACCGATGGCCTCGATCTGCTCCATGACCCCCTGCCAGGGCCGGGGGGCGTTGGTCACCAATACCACCGGCAGTCCGCCCTTTCGGGCCTCGGCCAGTGCGGCCGCCGCCGGTGCCGAATGCGTGATCCCGTTATGCAAAACGCCCCAGACATCGCAAATGATGGCTTTGTATCGATTGGAAATCTGGTCGAGCGATGCAATGTTTTCGGGCATTTTCGTTGTCAACGGACTTTCTCGACCAATGCGGTTTCCGGGCAGACCGCACCGGCATTAACCGATGCCCTTCACCCTGTCACCAGATTTTGGGTAGCCCCACGGGGAGGATGGCTGAAAAGAAGCGCGCGTCGTGTGCAATTGCGCTAATCTGCGTTTCGCGCGATTGCGCCTTGAAGGGGACCAACCAGCATCATGCAGCGTATTCTGTTGGCGATTGGCGGCGCGGCGGTGTTTTCTGCAATAGCCACGCTGTTGCTGCAACTGGCTATAATGCGCGGGTTGCCGGTAGACCAGCTGGTGCTGATCACCGCAATCGCGACACTGGTGCTTGCAGTCACTGCGACCTTTCTCTCCTACCGCGCATTGAAACGCAGCAACGAAATGGCGCTTGAAATTGAGCGCCTTTCACGGTCCATGGATGCGGCCATCAAGGATGTTTCGGCGCGTGGCGATCGGGATGCAGCGGTTTTCGGGGACCTCAGCGCTGCCGTATCACGCAAGCTTGACGCCCTGTCGGCCCAGGTAGAGCACGCGCCGGAGGCCGGCGGTAACGGTTCGTCGCGCGCCGGTGCGAAGGAAAAAGCCGCCAAAGGCGCAAAGCAGACGCGGCAGGCCGACGAAGGTCCCGAACTGCTTGATCGCACAGGTGTCGAAGTGGCGCTGCGCCGCGCGGCAAGCGGAGAACAGGCTGACCTGTCGCTGCAGCCGATCATCGCCGCCGGTCGCGGCGCGGCCGGTGGCTTCGAAGTCTATTTTCACATCCAGCCCGACGATGGGGCGCCGATCGACATTCGACGGTTGACGCGTCCCCTGCCCGATTTTGACACGGCTGCATTCGAGCGCTTGGCCGTCGTTTCGGCCACCGAAGCGGCGCGAAAGCGGCCTAGGGAAATCAACGAAAAAACACCGCTGCACGTCGCGATTTCAGAGGCTCTGCTCCAGGACGGGCTGGAGTTCGCGACTGTGCTGGACATATTCCGGCTGCATCCAGCGCTGGCCCGGTCGATTGTCCTCTCGGTGCCGGCTGGGGTTGCGGAATCCAGCGAGTTGAGCGCGCCGCTCGAGATTCTTGCCGGACTCGACGTCGGACTCGCCGTCGAGGAATTCGGCGAATCTCGCGAAAGTCTGGACATCCTCCGGCATGCGAAATTCAAGTTCGTCAAGCTTGCGGCAGACAGCCTGCTAGACAAAGGCAGCCGCAAGGCGGCCCATAAGGGAAGCGATCTGATCGACATGATCGCGGAAGCGGACATGGAGATCATCGCCACCGATGTCGCCAGCGACGAAGATGCTGTCAGCCTGATCGACATGGGCATAGACTTGATGACGGGCGCGCGCCTTTCCCCCCCCCGGCGCATCAAGGATGGCGGCCAGGGTCCCTTAAGCGCATGAGCCCGCCAGCCTGCCTGGGTTGGTTAATCAGCCGTAAAAGGCCGGGCGCGCTTTCAAGGCAAATTCAGTACCGGTAATTCAGAGGTTTGTGACACTTTGCTCGCTCATAATTGGGAAGAGCAGGGTGCGAAGTCGATGATCCGCCAGTTTATGGAAAACATCCGTGGCAATTTCATCATGCTTACGGCAGTGGCTATGGTGCCGATCATGGGCGGCTTGGCGGTCGCCGTGGATTATACCGAATTGTCGCGCCAGCGCGCCGCAACTTGGAACGCGCTTGACGCTGCAGGCATCGCCACGGCCCGCCGGATCGCCGGCGGCGCAACCGAAACTGAACTCTTGGCCTACGCCAAGGACTTCTTTGAGGCAAACCTTGGGGCGGTCGATCCTGCCAACACCACGCTGACAGTGGTGCTGCCCAGCAACAATGCCGGAGGCGGCACGCTGAAACTGTCTGCGACGCTCAAATACGCGCCAATGTTTTTGCCAACGGCCGCCATGCTGATCGGCAAAAGCTCCGCGTCAACGAATATCGACTTCGCGGTTACAACCGAGGTTCGTCTCAAGAACACGCTCGAAGTGGCTCTGGTTCTCGATAATTCGGGGTCCATGAGCTACAACGGCTCGGGTACGGGCGACAAGCGCATTACGCTTTTGAAGGCGGCGGCCAAGCAGCTGGTCGAGACACTGGCAGCCCAGGCCACGCAGATGAAGCAGGTCGACAAGCCGGTCCAGTTTGGGCTGGTCCCGTTCTCGGCGTCGGTGAACGTCGGCCCGGGTTTCGATACCGCGAGTTGGATGGACGGCTCCGGCATATCGCCGATCCATCACGAGAATTTCGATTGGTCGAAGATGACTTCGGCCAACGATCCCAACAAGTATGCACAGAAGGTCGGCGACGTCTGGTACAAGCGCGGCGCCGGCTGGGGCGACACCGAGAACCTGCCGCTGACGCGATTCAGCCTCTATTCCGACATGCTTGTACAATCCGGACGGGAAGAGATTCCCAACTCCAAGGAATATGTCTGCACAAAGTACCGAAACAACGGAACCTGCAAGAACGGGTATTGGACCGACCCGGAATACAGCTACACGACCAGCCAGTTCGCGTCGTGGCAGGGCTGCGTGGAGGCTCGTCCGGTTCCCTACAACAACAATGATGCGACCCCCAGTTCGGCCAACCCTTCTACGCTCTTCGTCCCGATGTTCGCGCCTGACGAGGCCAGGCACTTGTGGCGCGACCTCAACAATGACGGCGTCAACGATCTGAACAGCGACAGTTTCGGCTATTCCAACAGCTGGTGGACCGATTGGGCTGACACCACCGCGCTGGCGCGGCAGACGGACATGCGCAAATATTTTCGCGTAAAGCCCTATGATTCACCAAGTGCCGGCTCCGGCGCGGGTCCGAATTATTCCTGCACGACCGCTCCCATCACAGCTCTTCAGGACGTTACGAAAATCGTCGGCAAGGAAACCATCATCGACGCCATTGACGCTATGCAACCGACCGGCAACACCAATGTGCCGGAGGGTACGGCCTGGGGCTGGCGCGTGGTTTCCGGCGGCGAGCCTTTCACCGAGGGTCGTCCGGACATTGAAAAAGGCAACGACAAGGTCATCATCGTGCTGACCGACGGCGCCAACACATATGGCGACCTGGGCTCGACGGACGACGCCGGCAACAAGTCCACCTACGCGGCCTATGGCTACATAGGCAAGAAGTTCGCCACGTCGGAGCCGACAACGCGTCTTTTCAAGGGTACGACTACCGCCATCGACAAGACCAACTACTCAGGCTCGAATTATACCGCCGCCCTGGATGAGCAGATGCAGACGCTTTGCTCCAATGCCAAGACCGCCGGCGTGCTGGTGATGACGGTATCGCTCGACCTCAGCGAGTCCAACACGTCGGAGAAGAAGGCCATCGACGCCCTGAAGGCCTGCTCATCGCATTCGCGCTTCCGCAAGGGTCCCGATGGCCAGCCGGCGAAGCTGTTCTGGAACGCAACAGGCGCTACCCTGTCGGAAAAGTTCAAGGAAATCGCTGACGAACTGTCCAACCTGCGTATCGTTGGATAGGCGCAACTCGATCTCTCCGTGCACCTTGACCGATCGGTTGGGCCGCAGGGGCGTTTCTGTTCCACGGTTGTTGAGTGTCCGCTGACCTCAGGGCGCGCAGATCGACCGCATGTTCCAGTAAGACGCGGGAATCCTTGGGCAAGCTCCCGGAAAACCTCCGGTGGACCGGCCAAAGTCTAGTCCATATGCGCAGCAGATGTTGCAGGCGCGGCCTGTGATGGCTTTCGCAGCAGCAGCGACAGCGGGATCGCGCAGAGCGTGATGATCATCATCAGCTTGAAGTCGTCGAGATCCTTGCTGCGCTCGAATTGCGCCCGGGCATAGTCCAGTTCACCGGCCGCAACCTGTTCCTGGGCCACCGATTGGCTGTAGCCGGCCCGCAACTGCTCGACCTGGATACGCGCGGCAGAGAGAGCGGCGTCAGCTTGCGCCAGGGCGATCCGGTAGGGTTCAGGGTCGACGATAAAGAGCACGTCGCCCTTGCGGACCGTCGCATTGTCGGCGACATCGACTTCGACGATACGGCCAGCCGCTTCCGACGATATTGCCAGCTTGGCCTGACGCAGACTGGCGTTTTCGGTGTCTTCGAAGCGGCCACCGGTCAGCCAGAAATAGCTGCCGCCGGCCAGCAGCGCCAGCGGCACGGCTAGCATCAGGATAAAGCGGCCGCCACGGCTCTTCGGCTCTTCCTGGCCGGAATTTCCTGCTGGGGCTGGGGTGGCACGAGAGCCGGCGCAATCGCGGGATTGTCCAGTTCGAGCTTCGTCGCGTCGTCACTCACTCTTGCCACGGCGTTCATGCTGCATTGCCTTTTGGGACGTTTGTTTCGCAGTCCGATATGCTTTGGTCATCGGAAAGATTGGTGATGATCGCCGACAGGCCTTTGACCAGAATGCGTTTTTCTTCTGGCGAGAGCCCCGCAAGCGCCGTGTCGTAGACATCGGCGGCGACGCTCTTGATCGCGGCAAAGGCTTCCCGGCTCTTTTCGGTCGGGAAGACGATGCGCACGCGGCGGTCACTGGAGTCCTGGCGGCGTTCGATCCAGCCGCCCTCCTCCATCCGGTCGAGAAGGCGCGACACGCTGATCGGCTCGATTTCGAGAAGTTCCGCAAGACGCGCCTGTGCGACGCCCTCATCCTTGACGAGCCTGACCATCAGCCGCCATTGCGCCGCCGAAAGCCCGTAGCCGCTGCCCTTGACCTCAAAGCGCTTGCGCAGAAGCCGCGCTGAGTCGTGGATCAGGAAGCCGAGCCTGTCTATGCCGTTGGAGTTCATGAGCGAGATATATTATAAGCATGCTCACTGTTCAAGAAGCGCAAGATGCTGACCTAAATTTTTTTGCTGCAATGCAGCGACGCCTGTGTTAGGCCACGCCGCATCGGCAGCAGCGATATTTTTGCCCGGCCCGATCCCCTCCTCCTTGACAGAAAAAGCCGCAATCACTAAGTGAGCGTCGTGTTAGCACTCCCCGAAGGTGAGTGCTAACGATCCGGCGTCGCCGGATGGAGGATATCTCAAACACCGCACGAGGACTAAAAAAATGGCAAAGTCGAAATTCCGGCCGCTACACGACCGCGTGGTCGTTCGCCGCGTCGAATCCGAAGCAAAGACCGCTGGCGGAATCATCATTCCCGATACGGCCAAGGAAAAGCCCCAGGAAGGCGAAATCATCGCCGTCGGTTCGGGCGCCCGCGACGAGGCCGGCAAACTCGTCCCGATGGACGTCAAGGCCGGCGACCGCATTCTGTTCGGCAAATGGTCGGGCACCGAAGTCAAGCTCGACGGCGAAGAGCTGCTGATCAT